>NZ_JBHYJH010000015.1:15534-33391 GCF_042740445.1 Streptomyces sp. NPDC059003
GGTCAGGGTGATGTCCCGTGGACGGTCCTCGCCGACCCGGAGGGCAATGAGTTCTGCGTCCTCGCACCGCTCTGACGCAGTCCGCCATGGGCCCTGGTGTATCGCGGTCACGTGTCCTGTGGCGAGACCACCACGATGTCCGTGCCGTACGACGGGAGCCCGAGGGGGTTGCTCCACTCCCGGAGGGTGAAGAGCAGATAGGGGCCCGGGGGCATCACCTTGTTGTTCGGCGGCACGGTGATGTTCAGTACGTTGCCGCCCGTGTGCGTGAAGGCCAGCTCGATCAGCCGCTGGCCCGAGTCGAACGCATGGGTGCAGGTGCCGCAGCCCACCATGACCACGCGGTCGATCTCCTCCGCGTACGTACCTTCGATGGGCACGGTGGTTCCCGGATACAGCAGGCTGGGCGCCTTGGTGATGTAGGGGCGCTCGGTCTCGGGCACGGCGTGGTACCACGGCTCGAAGATCTCGATGTCGAGATTGCGGTAGTCGTCCGCGGGCGGCACGGCGTCGACGACCGACTGGGCGGCGTCCTTGTTGGAGCCGGCGGTCCACACGCGGCCGTCCGGCATCAGCAGGGCCACCGAGTGGTAGTTCCGCGCCGTGGCGGCCGCCTCGCCCGGACCGTCCAGGACGGACCAGGTGTCGGTGTAGGGGTTGTAGACCTCGGGCTCGTGCACGGCCGCGCTGTCCGGCGGAGCCGGTGCGTTGGGTACCGGCAGGGGCTTGTAGTCGATGCCGCCGGTCATCACCACCTCCCCGGTGGGGAGGAGCGTGGCGTTCGCGTGGAGACGGCTCTTGTTCGTGGCGCGCTGTCGTGTCGGGCGCCACTTCCAGCTGCCGGGGGCGGCTGTGGGCTTCCACCCGTTGAGGGTGAGGCGGTAGGGCGTCCTGTTGGCGCCTCCGCAGATCAGCACGTCGCCGGTATAGGTCTTGGGCTTGTTCCGGCTCGCGGCGTTCGCGGGTTTCTCGCCCAGGGGAAGCAGCACGGAGGTGGAGCTGTAGCCGCCGTAGTCCATCGGAGCGTCGTCCGCCGTGGGAAACAGCGCGACAGCGGTGAACGTCCCGCCGAACGGTCCCACGTCCGGTTGGAAGCTGAACGTGGTGGGCGGCCGCGAGTCGGTGGTCAGTGCCTGTAGCCGCTCGGGGAGCCGTTCCCTGGGGTAGTGCGTCGGGTTGGAGCAGAGGATGTCACCGGACGGCAGGAGGTGGACCCGCGGGTACAGCGGCTGTGCGTGTTCGAGGTAGTACCCGTGGGCGGACGGATCGCTGTACGGCGCGAGGAAACGCCAGGTTCCCTGCGGCTCCGGCTTGCGGGTGAACACCTCGGGGATGTCGTTGTTGTGGTTGAGGTCGCTGGGACCGGGATGTCCGGAGAAGGCGATGACGTCACCGCTGGGCAGCGCGATGAGGGTCGGATACCAGCGGCCGCCGGTCCGCTCGGGAGTGGGCTGGGGGTCTTCCTTGTCCGGTCCCTTGACCAGGCCGCTGATGTTCATCGCGGCCACGGACTGCCAGTCCCAGCCGCCGCTCCCCGTCGCGAAGTCGGGCGAACTGAAGATCGCCGCGTCGCGCAGTCCGGGAAAGTGGTGCTGGTGGAATCCGGTCGGCAACAGAAAGCGTTCGGTTCCGCCGGCGACGAGCAGCTTCACGACATTGACGGCGCCGAGAAAGGCGTGGCCGGAACAGAAGGAGTCGAACGTCGGCGACGGCAGGGTCGCCACCGCGGAGGACCCGCAGTCGAAGAGCCGCGTGGCATCGAATGAGTGGGCCTGGTTCTGCTTCCCGCTGTGCTGGTCGCCACCGAAGTAGAGGATCTTCCCGAATCCGACGTACGCCGCGTGCACGGCAAGGATTTCGGCGTGTTCCGCGAGACGTTTCCAAGGCATGCGGACTCCCGAGCGAGGGACGAGGGGCACCAGCATGGCTGGGTGGGAGCCGGAATCGGGGGAGCGACGTGTGGGCAGCCAGGTGATGCCGGACGCAGGGCGGTCCCCCCGGACCGGGGCGGGCTACGCGTTCCCCAAGCCTCGCCGCTCCCGCTGTTCCCGCTGCTCGCGTTGGCCACGGATGCGGCCGGCGATCACCGCTGCCTGGACCCGGCGGCCCACGCCCAACTTGGCGAGGAGGGTGGAGACCCGGTTCTTTACCGTCTTCTCCGCAAGGAACAGCCGCTCGGCGATCTGCCGGTTGGTCAGCCCCTCGCCGATCAGCTCCAGGATCTCTCGCTCCCTGGGCGAGAGCCGCTCCACCTCGGGTGACTCCGGCGGCTCTTGGGGGCCGCGCAGGCGTGCCATCACCCGGGCCGTCGTACGCGGGTCGAGCATCGACTTGCCCGACGCCACCGTGCGCACCGCCGTCACCAGCTCCGAGCCGTTGATCTGCTTGAGGACGTAACCGGCGGCCCCGGCCATGATGGCGTCGAACAGCGCCTCGTCGTCGTCGAACGACGTCAGCATCAGACAAGCCAGGTCCGGCATCCGGGCCCGTAGCTCCCGGCACACCTCGATGCCGCCGTGGTCGCTGCCCTTGTCGTCTCCGAGACGCACGTCCAGGACCGCGACCTGCGGGTTCGTGGCGGGCACCCGAACCAGCGACTCCCGGGCGCTGCCCGCCTCGCCGACCACCTCGATGTCCTCCTCGGCGTCGAGGAGGTCCCGCACGCCCCGGCGCACCACCTCGTGGTCGTCGAGGACGAAGACACGCAGGGGCGCGGCGGGCGGGGACTGCTGGTTCATGGGGAACTCGCTCAATGGGCAGGGGCAGGGGCAGGGGCAGGCGGGGGAGGTGGGGTGCCGATCAACTGACGGACGGTTCAGTATGCCCGCGCGCCCGACGATGGCGCGAGGAGGGCCGAACGGCCCTGGGGATAGGGCCGTTCGGCCAGGTCAGCGCGGTGCGATACTGACGCGCCCGCTCAGCTGGACAGGCGGACCGGACCGACCCCGCGCGGGCCGGGCCGCCTGCCTGCCCGGAATTCCCCTCGCCGATTTCGCCGATAAGGAGTCGCGTTCATGCCACGTCTCCCCAGACATTTCCCTGGCCCCGCCCCGTACGCCGTGCCCGGGTCCACGGCGGTGTGCGGCGCGTGGACGAGGGGGTGTTGAGCCATCAGCACGGGCAAGGGTGAGTACCACGCGCTCCTCGCGCGGCACGAGGCGATGCGCCTGCGGCAACGACTGCTGTCGCCGAGCCAGTCCCCAAGTCGGTCTCCAAGCCAGTTCCCGAGCCAGTCCCCGAGCCAGTCCCCGAGCCAGTCCCCAGGCCGGGCCCCGGAGACCGGGGGCGGGAGCCGGGCGTCGTACGACGGCACGGCCGACCGGCGGATCATCACGCGCTGCCTCGACCTCGTGACCCCTTTCGAGGACCTGATCTCCCACCTCTACGAGGCGCTGTTCGAGCGGCACCCCTATCTGCGCGGGCTGTTCCCCGAGTCGATGGAGTTCCAGCGGGCCCACCTGGCACGGGCCTTCTGGTACCTGATCGAGCACCTGGGCCGGACCGACGAGATCGCCGCGACCTTCACGCAGCTGGGCCGCGACCACCGCAAACTCGGCGTGCGCCCCGCCCACTACGAGGCGTTCGAGGCCGCGCTGTGCGAGGCGCTGCGTCACCAGGCCGGGCAGCAGTGGTCTGAAGCCCTGGAGCAGGCGTGGCTGCGCATGCTGCGGTTCGCCGTCGCGGCCATGGTCCAGGGTGCGGAGGCCGCCCTCCACGAACCGCCGTGCTGGGAGGCGACCGTCACCGCCCATGAGCCGCGCACCCCGGACGTCGTGGTGCTCCGCGTCCGCCCGCACGAGCCCTACCCGTACCGGGCGGGCCAGTACGCGGCCGTGGAATCCCCCCGACTGCCGCACGCCTGGCGTCCGTACTACCTGGCCAGCGCCCCGCAGCCGGACGGCGAGCTGGAGTTCCACGTCCGGCTGTCCGGCGTCGGCGGGGTGAGCGAGGCGCTGGTGCGTCACACACAGTGCGGCGACGTCCTCCGACTCGGCCCCGCGCGCGGGGTGTTGACCTTGGACGGCGGGCCGGTGGACCAGGTGCTCCTGGTGGCTTCCGGCACCGGCTGGGCCCCGATGAAGGCGCTGCTCCAGGAGTTGGAGGGGCGGCGGGCTCCGGGAGCCCGTGTCCGGCTGTTCCTCGGCGCCCGTACACCGCAGGAGCTGTACGACACCGCGTACCTGACCGATTTGGAGCGCCGCCGGCCGTGGCTGAGCACGGTCCCGGTGATCGGCGAAGGGGCGGGAGCTGACGCGTACGGGCAGATCGCCGAGGCGGTGGTCCGGCATGGCGCTCTCTCCACGTGCCTTGCCCTGCTCGGCGGGCCACCCGCGATGGTCCATGCCGTGGCGGCCGACCTTGCGGACGCGGGCGTACCGGCCGACCGCATCCGCCACGACCCGCCGCCCGCCCTGCCGCGGTCCGGCTGAGGGCGAGCGCCGCACCTGCGCATGCTGGAGGCACCGCCTTGCAGGTGGTGCCTCCAGCCACTCGTTACGAGTCCCTGCCTACGAGCTCGGGCACCGCTTCCAGGCGAGTGTGTAGACGCTGCTGACCTTGGCGTCGGTCGAGTCCATGGTCATGAAGCTGGTCTTGTCGGAGTCCGAGGCCCCGAGGAGGACCCGCAGCTCCGTGTTGACGTTGAGGTTCCGCTGGGCGCCGCACGGTGCCCAGTCCAGTTCCTCCCAGGGTTTGGAGTCGGTGGCCTGCCAGTTGTCGCCGTAGGGTCCGCGCCAGCGGTGGCTCTCGGACGTGGTCTCGGACGAGCCCTGGAAGTAGTACGACGCCTTCTCCATGCCGGTCACGCCGGGATGCAGCCAGGCGTATCCGCGGTAATCGGCGCTCGCGATCGCGTAGGTGTAGTCCACCGGGGCGTGTACGACCAGGCTGAGCTGGCAGTTCTTGCGGAAGTCGACGGGGTCGGACTGGTCTCCCGCGCTGGCGAGGTAGTCGCTGTAGGTGACGGTGAACGCCGAGTTGTCCGGGGCGGCGGCCACGGCGACCGTCCCGTTGCGGCAGCCGGAGCCGTTGACTGTGGCGACCTCGACGCGGATCTTTTCGGGCGGTTGGGGAGGAGTGGGGACGTCCTGGGAGGTGCTGGGTGGAGCCAGAGCCATGGCGAACAACGCTGTCAGCGCGCCGCTCGCGAGAAGTCCACCGGCCATGGTTTTCCTATCGCGTTGATGGGGCCTGAATCCTGAAATGTGACGTGAGCGGTTTCAGGAGAAGGGGGCACAGACCCACGACAAGTCATGGGGTGCGTGCCAAGCGGGCGGGCATGGGGGACGAGCGGGCCGCCCGCTGACTGAGGGCCTCAGGCAGACGTATGGTACGTACCAAGAGTGCGGCTGCCTAGCACAAGTTCGGCCATCAAGGGGAGTCGGACACGCCGTGGCTGAGTGACTTCGTCAAGGCACGGTGAGGACGATCTTGCCGCGGGCGTGGCGGGCGTGGCGGGCGTGGCGGGCGTGGCGGGCGTGGCGGGCGGCGCCGTACGTGGCAAGTCATTCAGCAGGAGAGTGCGTTCAGCAGGAGAGTTCTCAGCCGGTGAAGAAATCGATCATCGCCTGGGGCGTGGGGTGGTGGGCGACTGCGGCGGCGGCCGTGGCGCCGCGGGGGAACAGCTCCCGCTCGTACTCGGTGAGAGCGGTCTCGATGTCGCCGGGGTGTGCGGCGAGGGCCTTTCCGAGTTCGGCGCCGTCCTGCAGGGCAAGGTTGGCGCCTTCGCCGTTGGGCGTGGCGAGATGGGCGGCGTCGCCGAGCAGGGTCACTCCCGGAACCCGGTCCCAGTGGTGGCCGACCGGCAGGGCGTGGAGGGGGCGCAGGACCGGCGCGGTCCGGCCCGCGGTGATCAGGGCGGTGAGTTCCGGCGCCCAGCCGTCGTACTCCTCCGCGATCCGCGCGGCGGCCGCCGCGGCGTCGGTGAAGTCGATGGTGGCGAACCAGTCCTGCGGCTTGGTCAGGGTGATGTAGGCGTGGAGGGTCCCGCCCCTCTCCCGGTGCGCCACGAGCCACTTCCCGTTCCCGTCCGGGTCGAGCGCGACGAGCGTCCCGCCGCCGACCGCTTTCGCGGTGGCCGGGTGCCGGGTGTCGGCGTCGTGCAGGGAGGTCTCGACGAAGGACCGGCCGACGTATGCGGGTGTGGCGTCGGAGAGCAGCGGCCGGACTCGTGACCACGCGCCGTCCGCGCCGACCAGCAGGCTCGTGACGACGACGGTGCTGTCCGCGAAGGTCACCTCGTGGCGGCCATCGGCGAGGGCGCGGACCCCCGTGGCCCTGCGGCCCCATCGGACGGTGCCGTCGGGGAGCGCGTCCAGCAGGATCTGGCGCAGCTCGCCGCGCTGTACCTCGGGGCTTGTGCCGGTGCCGTCGTCGGCCTTTTCGAACAGAACGGTCCCGTCCCGGGTGAGCAGCCGTGTCGCTTGGCGGCCCGCCAGGATGAGGCCGCGGAACTCGTCCATCAGGTGGGCTGCTGTGAGGGCGAGTTGGCCGTTGTGCTCGTGGATGTCGAGCATCCCGCCCTGCGCACGCGCCGTCGGTGAGGGCTCCGCCTCGTGGACCGCGACCGGGATGTCGTGGAGGTGCAGGACGCGGGCCAGTAAGAGGCCGCCGAGTCCGGCGCCGATGATCGTGACAGGAGTGTGCATGGGGCTCCTTGTGTGTCGCACACCTGCCGGTGGGCCCCGGCAGGATCGCTGGCTGGCTGGCTGGCTGGCTGGCAGGAAGGCAGGAAGGCAGGAAGGCAGGAAGGCAGGAAGGCAGGAAGGCAGGAAGGAAGGAAGGAAGGCAGGAAGGCGGCCTGCCGGGCCGTGCCGGCGGGCGGGGGACGGCTCAGACGACGATGACGCGGCGTCCGCGCGTGTGACCGGCGTGGCAGTCGATGTGCGCGGCCGCGGCCTCGGCGAGCGCGTACGACTTCTCGACCGGGATGTGGAGCTTGCCCCGCGAGATGAGGTCGACGGCCTCGGCGAGGGCCCCCGGCACGTCCCCGGTCACGCCGGAGAACCGGGCGCCGAGCTCCGGCGCGCGGAGGTCGGCGATGGAGATCACCTTCCCCGCATCCCCGGTCAGTTGGACGAGTTCGCGGATCACGCCCGAACCCGCCAGGTCGAGCGCCGCGTCGACCCGGCCGAGCTGCCGCACCCGCTCGACCCAGCCCTCGCCGTACGTCGTGGCGACGGCGCCCAGGTCACGTAGATAGTCCTGGTTCGCGGCCCCGGCCGTGCCGATCACCGTGATGCCGCGGTCGCGGGCGATCTGCAGGACCGCCGATCCGACTCCTCCGGACGCGCCGCTGACCAGCAGCGTCTGCCCGGATCGCACACCGGCCTGGCGCATGATGCGCAGCGCGGTCTCCACCACGGAGGGGTACCCGGCGGCCTCTTCGAACGTCAGGCCCTCGGGCATCCGGGCCCAGGCCGCAAGCACGGCGAACTCGGCGTACGTACTCGAGCCGCGCCCGAGGACGTGGTCACCGACCTCGACCCCTTCGACGCCCGCACCCACCTCGTCCACCACGCCGGAAGCGTCCTGCCCGACGCCGGCAGGCAGGGCGACCGGCCGGACCTGCTGGAACTGCCCTTCACGGATCCGCCAGTCGACGGGGTTCACTCCCGCCGCGCGCACGGCGACGCGTATCTGCCCGGGGCCCGCGTGGGGCTCCTCGGCGTCCACGAGGTGCAGTACGTCCGGACCGCCGAACTCGGCGAAGCTCACTCTCTTCATGCCGACGAACGTAACACTAACGGTTAGGGTTTTAGAACGGTTATGGCTTTGCATTTGGTAGCGTCAGGGCATGACCGTGCCGACGACCGGACGCCGTGAGCGCAAGAAGGCCGCGACCCGCCAGAAGATCGCGGACACCGCCCTGCGGCTCTTCCTGGAACGCGGGTACGACGCGGTGGGCATCCGTGACGTGGCCGCCGAGGCCGACGTGGCCGTCACCACGCTCTTCTCCCACTTCGCCTCGAAAGAGGCCCTGGTGTTCGAGCAGGACGACACCTTCGAGCAGCGCCTCACGCAGGCGGTCACCGACCGGGCGCCGCACGAGCCGCTCATCCCCGCGCTGCGCCGCGAGATCCAGGCCATGGTCCGGCACTGCACGGCGGACGGCGCCGCCCCGATCTACCGCATGATCGACGAGTCCCGTGCCCTGCGGGAGTACGAGGAGTCGATGAGGCTGCGCCATGCGGAGTCGCTGGCAATGGCCATCGCCGCCGACCCCGACCTGTCACGGACCACGACGGCCTGCCGGACCATCGCCAGGTTCGTGATCGACGCCTACTCGCTGGCCCGTGACGCGCGCGACCCGGAGGCCGCGGTGGACGAGATCTTCGAGATGGTCGAGGCGGCCTGGGAGGCCACCCGCCCCTCTCGGCCCGCGTGAGGAACTGTTCCTTCAGGCCGCACCCCTACTGAGGCGCGACCGCCTTGACCCAGTCGTCGACGGCGACGACATCCGCCCACTGCGGGAAGAGCCGCTCGACGAGGACCCGGTGCACCTCTGGATCGGGGTCCAGGCAGGCGTCGGAGAGGACCGTGAGGCCGAAGTCCAGGTCGTTCGCCTGGCACACGGTGGACAGCACCACGGCGCTGGTGGCGATGCCGGTGAGGACGAGTCTTTCGATGCCGCGGGCCCTCAACACCACGTCGAGGTCGCTGCCCGAGAACGCGCTCGCCCGCCTCTTGGTGACCACCACGTCGCCCGGCCGGGGCGCGACGTCGGGGTGGATCTCGGTTCCCGGCGCGCCCTCGACGTAGAGGCCGGCCCGGGCGATGGCGGCGAGAGGCTTGTTGCGCGTGCCGACTTCGGGGAAGCCGGGGCGCAGCGCGATGACCACGTAGATCACGGGGATGTCCGCCGCGCGGGCCCCGTCGATCGCCCTGCGCAGGCGCGGCAGATATCCGGAGCCGTCGTCGACGAAGTCCACGATGGCCTGCTGGACGTCCATCACGAGAAGGGCGCTGGTCATGTCGCCTCCAGGAACGAAGTCGGTTCGACGCGAAGTCGGTTCGGCACGAGGTCGGTTCGGCGCCGCGACGAGCCGGGTGCTGATGATCGGATACTACGTGGCTGGCCCTGGGCGGGTTGTGCGCTGGGGTGCCAACTCCTGGGCGCGGGGAGGAAAGTCGGGCGGTCGGGGCGGCCGTAGCTTCGGGGGGTGCCGGGCCGCGGACGCGGTGGGCGCGCTACCGATTGCTTGAAAGGACCCCTCATGTTCGACATCACCAAGGTGCAGGCCGCCCCCAGTTCGGACCTCCTCACGCCCGACAACTCGGTCATGCTCTTCGTGGACCACCAGCCGCAGATGTTCTTCGGCACGGGGAGCGGCGACCGCGCCGCGATCATCAACAGCACCGTGGGTCTCGCCAAGGCGGCCCGGGCGTTCGACGTGCCGGCCGTCCTGACCACGGTCGCCGCCGAGTCCTTCTCCGGGCCGCTGCTGCCGCAGCTCGCCGAGGTGTTCCCCGGGCACGACGTCATCGACCGTACGAGCATGAACGCCTGGGAGGACGAGGCGCTCGTGGCGGCGGTCAAGGCGACCGGACGCAAGAAGATCATCCTGTCCGGCCTGTGGACCGAGGTCTGCCTGGTGCTGCCCGCGCTCTCCGCCCTTGAGCAGGGCTATGAGGTGTACGTCGTCTCCGACGCGTCCGGCGGCGTCAGCCCCGCCGCCCACGAGCACGCGGTGCAGCGGATGATCGCCGCCGGCGCGGTCCCGGTGACCTGGGTCCAGGTCCTCCTGGAGCTCCAGCGCGACTGGGCGCGCCAGGAGACGTACGGCGCCGTCATGGAGATCGTCAAGGCCCACGCGGGCGCGTACGGCCTGGGTGTCGTGTACGCGCAGAGCGTCATCGGCGAGCACGCGGCCGGCTGACAGCCTTGGACACCGGCATTCTGATCCTGCGTCTGCTGGCGGGTCTGCTCGTCGCGGGCCACGGGGTCCAGAAGATCAGCTCGCACCTCGGCGGGAAGGGACTCGAGGGCGGCACGGAGGAGTTCCGCGCCGACGGCTTCCGGGGCGGGGCCCTGACCGCCCTCGCCGCGGGCGGCGGCCAGATCGGATCGGGTCTGCTGCTCGCCGCCGGATTCCTCACCCCGCTCGCCGCGACGGGGGTCATCGGGGTCATGACGGTCGCTCTCACCGTGAAGTGGCACAACGGCCTCTGGGTGCAGAACGACGGATACGAGTACCCGCTCGTCCTCATCGGCACCGCCGCCGCCCTCGCCGCCACCGGACCCGGCGACTGGTCCCTCGACGCGGCCCTCGGCCTCACGCCGTACCCGCTGTGGTGGGCGGCCGTTGCGCTCGTGGCCGGCCTCGGCAGCGGGCTGCTCACCCGGCTCGTCCTGCACCGGCCGGCCCCGGCCGCGGTGCGGCCCGCCGCCCGCGGCGGGCGCTGAGCGCGCGCCGCACAGACCGGGCCCGGCCGCTCCGCGCCCCCCGACCGGACGGCCGGGCCCTCCCTCTCCCCTTCCCCTCTCCCCTTCCCCTTTCCCTTTCCCCTTTCCCTTTCCCCGACCAGGAGTACGTCAGGAGCACATGATGGACACCGCGACCACCGCGTCCCCACGCGGCGGCGGACAGCCGCTGCTGCACCAGAAGGGCGCCGAGACCCAGGCGTTCGGCACGCTCAAGCAACTGCCGATCGGCCTCGGCCACGACACCCGCATGTACGCGGGCCAGCGCCTCAACCGCGTACTGGCCGATACGCAGATCCTGTACTCCCTCTACAAGAAGCACCACTGGCTCATGCGCGGGGCGACCTTCTACTCGCTCCACCTCATGCTGGACAAGCACGCCGAGGCCCAACTGGCCATCGTGGACGCGCTGGCCGAGCGGATCCAGGCCCTCGGCGGCGTCGCGGTCGGAGACCCGCGGCACGTCGCGGAGCTGACAGCCATTCCCCGGCCGCCGGACGGCGTGGAGCCGGTCCCCGTCATGCTGTCGCGGCTCCTCGACGCGCACGAGCGGATCCTGATCGACGCGCGGGACGCCGCCGCCCGGCTCTCCGCGGAGGGCGACGAGGGCAGCACCGACCTGCTCGTCTCCGACGTCATCCGCACCGGCGAGGCGCAGGTGTGGTTCCTGGCCGAGCACCTCGTGGACACCCCTTTGGTGCGCGGCTGATGAGGGCCGCACATACCGAGGAGCCACCTACGGAGGACACCTATGACGTCGTCGTGGTCGGCGGCGGTCCGGGCGGCGAGGTCGTCGCCGACCGGGCCGTCCAGTCCGGGCTGACCGCCGCCGTCGTCGAGGCCGACGCGGTCGGCGGCGAGTGCTCCTACCGCGCGTGCGTGCCCAGCAAGGCCCTGCTGCGTCCCGGCGCGGCCCGCGAGGCCGCGCGGTCGGTCGACGGGGCCCGGCAGGCGGTCACGGCAGCGCTCGACCCGGCACGCGTCCTGGCCCGCCGTGACCGCTTCACCGGCCGTGGCGACGACACGGGCCAGGCCGACTGGCTGAGCGACGTTGGCATCCCCCTCGTACGCGGCCACGGGCGGCTCGCCGGGGAGCGCCGGGTGGACGTGACCGGCGCCGACGGCACGGTCCGCACCCTGCGGGCCCGGCGCGCGGTCGTCCTCAGCCCCGGCACGGATCCCGCGCTGCCGCCGGTCGAAGGCCTCGACCGGATCGGGGTGTGGACCAACCGGCAGGCCACCACGGCCGATGCGGTGCCCGAGCGGCTTGTCGTGATCGGTGGGGGAGTGGTGGCCTGCGAGATGGCCACCGCGTGGCGCTCACTCGGCTCCGCCGTCACCCTGCTCGTCCGCGATCAGGCCCTGCTGACCGGCTGGGAGCCCTTTGCGGGCGAAGAGGTGGCCCGGGGCCTTGCCGACCTGGGCGTCACGATCCGCTTCGGGGTCTCGGCCACCCGGGCCGCCCGCGACGGGACCACCCGTACCGTGACCCTGAAGACCGACGACGGCGCCACCCTCGTCTGCGACGAGGTCCTCGCCGCCGTCGGCCGGCGCCCGCGCACCGACGACCTCGGCCTGGACACCGTCGGCCTCGCGGCCGGTGACTGGCTCCCGGTCGACGACACCTGCCGCGTCACCGCCCTCGACGGCGACTGGCTCTACGCCGTCGGCGACGTGAACCACCGTGCGCCGCTGACCCACGTGGCCAAGTACCAGGCCCGCGCCTGCGCCGCCGCGATCGTCGAGCGCGCGGTCGGCCGTCCGGCAGGCACCGGCGCCTGGCAGGCCTGGAGCGCGGAGGCCGACCGAGTCGCCGTCCCGCAGGCCGTCTTCACCCAGCCCGAGGTCGCGAGCGTCGGCCTCACGGAACGCGCGGCACGCGCGGCGGGCCTCTCGGTCCGTGCGGTGGAGTACCGCATCGACGGCGTCGCCGGGGCCGTGCTGCACGCGGACGACTACCGCGGCCGCGCCAAGCTCGTCGTCGACGAGACCCGAGGAGTTGTCGTCGGCTGCACGTTCACCGGCCCGATGGCGACCGAACTCATCCACACCGCCACCGTCGCCATCGTCGGTGAAGTCCCGCTCCAGCGGCTGCGGCACGCCGTTCCCGCCTTCCCGACGGTGAGCGAGGTGTGGCTGCGGCTGCTTGAGGCGTACGGGCTCTGAGGCGGCCTGCGCCCGATCGATCCGCCGGGCCCGCTCACCGCTCTCCGCTCTCGCCCCGAGGCCGCCCGCCGCTCTCCGCTCTCGCCCCGAGGCCGCCCACCGCTCTCCGCCCTCGCCCCGAGGCCGCCCGCCGCTCACCGTCCTCGACCGAGGACACCCGCCCCCAACTCACGCGACAAGGAACCACACATGCTTCCCGTGAAGTGCGCCCTCACCCTCGCCCTGCCCGCGACGCTCGCCTCCCTGATCGGTGCGGCCCCCGCGAGCGGCACGCCCGCCGCCGACACCGCACGACACGCTCCCAAGCCCACGATCGTCCTGGTCCACGGCGCGTTCGCCGACGCGTCCAGCTGGAGCGGCACGGTCAAGCGGCTGCGCCGCGCGGGCTACCCCGTCGTCGCCACCGCCAACCCGCTGCGCGGCCTGACCGCCGACACCGCCTACCTCCGTGGCGTGCTCGCCACCGTCGACGGGCCCGTCGTCCTGGTCGGCCACTCGTACGGCGGCGCCGTCATCAGCGGTGCCGCCGCGGGCAACAGCCGCGTCAAGGCCCTCGTCTACATCGCCGCGTTCACCCCGGACAAGGGCGAGAGCGCGGCCCAGCTGGCCGCCAAATTCCCCGGATCCACCCTCGGCGAGACGGTCAACCCGCAGCCGTACCCGCTGCCCGGCGGCGGCACCGGCAGCGAACTCGTCATCGAACAGGCCAAGTACCACCGGCAGTTCGCCGCGGACGTGCCCGCCGCCGACGCGGCGGTCATGGCCGCGACCCAGCGCCCGGTCGCGACCGCCGCACTGGAGGAGAAGGCCCGCACAGCGGCCTGGAAGACGATCCCGTCCTGGGCGCTCGTCGCCACCGCCGACAAGAACATCCCGCCCGCGGCGGAGCGGTGGATGGCCCGCCGCGCCCGCGCGCACACCACCGAGGTCGACGCGTCGCACGCCGTGCCCGTCTCCCGCCCGGCCGTGGTCACCGACGTGATCGTCGACGCCGCGCGCCGCACCCGCTGAAACCCGCACATGAGACCCGTCCCGCACACCCGCAAAGGAGCACTCGTCATGACAACCCCGCCGCCCCCGCCGACCCTCGAACCCGCCGCCCAGGCCTTCGCCGACGCCACCGCCGAGCCGCCGTACCTCTACCAGATCCCCGTGCCGGACGGCCGCAAGGCCGTGGACGACGTCCAGAGCGGTGAGGGCGTCGCCCTGCCCGCCGTCGACGAGGAGTGGGTCACCGTTCAGGGCGGTCCCACCGGCGGCGTCCGCACCCGGATCGTCCGGCCCCGCGGCGCCACCGGACCCCTCCCCGTCGTCCTCTACCTCCACGGCGCGGGCTGGGTCTTCGGCAATGCCCACACCCACGACCGGCTCGTCCGCGAACTCGCCGTCGGCACCGGGGCCGCCGTGGTCTTCCCCGAGTACGACCTCTCGCCCGAGGCCCGTTACCCGGTCGCCATCGAGCAGAACTACCGCGTCGCCCAGTGGATCGCCCGCGAGGGCCAGCACAAGGACCTCGACGGCAGCCGGATCGCCGTCGCGGGCGACTCGGTCGGCGGCAACATGACCGCCGCCCTCACCCTCATGGCCAAGCAGCGCGGCGACGTCCAGGTCCGGCACCAGGTCCTCTTCTACCCGGTCACCGACGCGGACTTCGACACCGACTCCTACCATCGGTTCGCCGAGGGCTACTTCCTGCGCCGGGACGCCATGAAGTGGTTCTGGGACCAGTACACGACCGACGAGGCCGAGCGCTCCCAGATCACCGCGTCGCCGCTGCGCGCCACCGCCGAGCAGCTCACCGGCCTGCCGCCCGCCCTGGTCATCACCGCCGAGGCCGACGTCCTGCGCGACGAGGGCGAGGCGTACGCGGCGAAGCTCCGCGCCGCCGGAGTCCCCGTCACCGCCCTGCGCGTCCAGGGGACCATCCACGACTTCGTCATGCTGAACGCGCTGCGCGGGACGCAGGCCGCGGAGCTCGCCATCGGTGTCGCCACCGCCGCCCTGCGCAAGGCCCTGTCATGAGCGGGCCCTCGACGAGCATGCCGGTGGCGGGCGTCGTGCCCGCCGCGCGGCAGGAAGACGCGCAGGCCGACCTCCTCGTACGCAACGCGAAGGTGTTCACCGGCGACCCCGGCCGCCCCGAGGCCCGCGCCGTCGCGATCCGCGGCGGCAAGGTCGCGGCCCTCGGCGACGACCACGACCTCGCCCACCTCGTGGGACCGGGTACGAAGGTCGTCGACGCCCTCGGCCGCCGAGTGATCCCCGGCCTGAACGACTCGCACCTGCACGTCATCCGAGGCGGCCTGAACTACGTACTCGAACTGCGCTGGGACGGGGTGCGCAGCCTCCGCCACGCCCTCGCCCTGCTGCGCGACCAGGCGGCCCGCACCCCCAAGGGACAGTGGATCCGGGTCGTCGGCGGGTGGACCGCCGAACAGTTCGCCGAACGCAGGATGCCGACCGTCGCCGAGCTGAACGCCGCCGCCCCCGACACCCCCGTGTTCGTCCTGCACCTGTACCAGTCGGCCCTGATGAACCGGGCCGCCGTGAAGGCCGCCGGATTCACCCGTGAAACGCCCGACCCGCGCGGCGGACAGATCGTCCGGGGCCGGGACGGCGAACCAAGCGGCGTCCTCCTCGCGGCGCCGAGCGCCCTCATCCTGTACTCGACCCTGGCCAAGGCGCCGACGCTCGACGAGGCCGACAAGCGGACCTCGACGCGGCACTTCCTGCGCGAGCTCAACCGCTTCGGGCTGACCTCGGCGGTCGACGCCGCCGGCGGCTTCCAGAACTTCCCCGACAACTACGCCACGGTCGTCGACCTCGCCGCGGCGGGGGAGCTGTCCCTGCGGATCGCCTACCACCTGTTCCCGCAGACGGCCGGTCAGGAACTCGCCGACCTGAAGCGCTGGATCGAGATGGTGAAGCCCGGCGACGGGGACGAGTGGCTCCGCCTCAACGGCGCGGGCGAGAACCTGACCTGGGCCGCCGCCGACTTCGAGAACTTCTCCGAACCCCGGCCCGAGCTCGCCGACGGGTACGAGGACGAGTTCGAGAAGGCCGTGCGGCTGTTGATGGAGAACGGCTGGGGCTTCCGGCTCCACGCGACCTACGACGAGACGATCCGCCGCGATCTCGCGGTCTTCGAGAAGCTCGCCGCGGAAGGTCTTTTCCCCGGCGACAACCGCTGGCTCTTCGACCACGCCGAGACCGTCTCCGCCGACAGCCTGGACCGGATCGCGGCCCTCGGCGGCGCCCTGTCGGTCCAGAACCGCATGTCCTTCCAGGGCACCGCCTTCCGCGACCGCTACGGCGCCGAGGCCGCCGCCCACACCCCGCCGGTCCGCGCCATGCTCGACCGCGGCCTGACCGTCGCCGCCGGAACCGACGCGACCCGCGTCTCCTCGTACAACCCCTGGGTCGCACTGCACTGGCTGGTGACCGGGCGCACCGTCGGCGGCACCGCGCTCTACCCGGCCGGGAACCTGATCGACAGGGAGATCGCCCTCGGCCTCTACACCCGCGGCGGCGCGCGCCTCACCGGCGAGCAGGACGTCAAGGGAATCCTGCGGGAGGGCTATTACGGCGACCTGGCGATCCTGTCCGACGACTACCTCACCGTGCCCGAGGCCGCCATCCCCGACATCGAAGCCGTGCTCACCGTCGTCGGCGGGCGCATCGTCTACGCGAGCGCGGAGTACGCGGGACTCGACGAGGCCGTGCCGCCCGTGAGCCCGGCGTGGAGCCCCGTGGCCCACTTCGGCGGCTACCAGAGCGGTGCCCGTCAGGCGTCGCTCGTGGCCGAGGCCGCGGCCGAGTCCGAGCAGCACCGCCGGTGGCGCGTCGCCCGCGGCTCCGCCGTCGACACGCCACCGCCGTTCGTCGACCCCTGCTTCGAGCACTGAACGTGCGCGCACCGAACGAGAGATCCACACGATGAGTACAGCTTCCTCTGCCGCCGCCGACGACGACGGGGCCGACGATGCGCCGGAGAGCGGGCCGAAGAGCGGGCCGGACGCGCCGCCGGGGCGCCGCTTCGAACCGGACCTGCGGTCGATGACCAGGATCAACCTGCGCCCCATCGCCTCACCCATGCCGCTGGGCTTCTTCACGGTGGCGATCGCCTCCGTGATGACGGGCTGTCTCCAGCTCGGGGTCTTCGAGTCCGAGGCCCGCGGCGCCGTCGCCCTGTGCGTGCTGCCGGCCTTCGCGCTGCAATTCCTGGTGAGCGTCCTGTCCTTCGGGGCCCGTGACGTGATCGCGGCGACGCTGATGGGCACGTTCGCGGGCAGCTGGCTGGCGTACGCGCTCGTCATGGTCAGCGGCGCGGCCGAGGGCCTTCGGGTCCTCGGCGTGTTCAACCTGGTGTTCCTCTGCTTCGGGGCGCTGATGGCGGCCGTGACGCGGCCCAAGCGCGCGCTGTGGTGCGTCTTGGTGGTCTCCCTGCCCCGCTGGGTGGCCACCGGCCTGTCGGGGCTGACCGGCGCCGAGTGGCTGACCCGCACGTCCGGCGCCCTGGGCCTCCTGGTGGCGGTCGTCGCGATGTACGCGGCGTTCGCGCTGATGCTGGAGGACATGCGCAGCGAGGAGGTCCTGCCCATCGGCCGCAGCGGCCCCGCCCACGCCGCCGTGGAGGGCGACCTGACGATCCAGCTGCGCAACGTCGAACGCCAGGCGGGCGTGCGCCGCACGCTCTGACCCCACCTCCTTCGTACACCTCCTTCGTACGCCCCCCTCCGCACACCCCCTCACCCACGCACCGAGGAGTGCTCCCATGCCCCAGCCGCCCGCCCCACCGTCGTCCTGGTCCACGGCGCCTTCGCCGACGCCGCCAGCTACGCCCGCGTCATCCCCGAACTGACCGCCACCGGCCTGGAGGTGGTGGCCCCGGCGGTGTCCAACCGGAGCGTGGTCGACGACGCGCTGGTCCACACCCCGTTCCCCGGGACCGGAGCCACCGGCACGGGCACCGACGGGACCGGCGCCGACGTCTCGGTGGCGGTCGACAGGTTCCCGGCCCTCTTCGCCGCCGACATCGACCCCGCGCTCGCCGGCATGACCACCGTCGAGGTCGACTCCTCGCACCTGGTGATGCTCTCCCAGCCCCAGGCCGTGGCCGACCTCACCCAGGACGCGGTCCGGTCCACCGCCCTGTGACCTGCGCCTCCGTGCGCGGGCCCGTGGCCCCCCCCCCCCCCGGGGGGGGGCGGCACCCCCCCGCCAGCCCCACCCCACGAACCATTTGTGGATGTTGTTGGGGCGCGGATA
>NZ_JBHYJH010000015.1:33401-88333 GCF_042740445.1 Streptomyces sp. NPDC059003
CCGGGCGGGGGCCCCCCCCCGCGCCGGGCCCCGGCCGGCGGGGGGGGCGGGCCGCCCCCCCCCCCCGGGGGGGGGGGGGCCCCCCACCGCCGCGCGAGCCCCACGCATCGAACGATTGGTCGATGATGTTCGAGCGCTGATAGCTTCGGCTCGCCCCCGGGAACGCTCTGGGGTGCGATCGGAGGAAGCACACCCATGAGGTTCGGCGCGAGGCTCGCGCTCGCCGTCATCACCCTCGTCGCCACGGCCACCGCCTGCGGTGCCCCGCACGGCCCCGGCTCCCGGCCCCGTGAGGCCAAGGACTGCGCACCGTACACGCGCTACGGCAAGCACCCCGGCACCGAGGTCGCCGTCTACGCGTCGCAACAGGACCGCGAAGCAGATCTGTTCGAAGAGACCTGGGCCGACTTCGCCGCCTGCACGGGCATCGACGTCCAGTACGAGGGCGACGGCGAGTTCGAGGCGCGGATCCAGGTCCGTGTCGACGGCGGGAACGCCCCCGACGTGGCGTTCTTCCCGCAGCCTGGCCTCCTGGAACGCTTCGCGCGCGCGGGCGACCTCAAGCCCGCGAGCAAGAAGATCGCATCCCTCGCGGAGCGGGGCTGGTCGAAGGACTGGAACAGCTACGCGACGGTGAACGGCACCCTCTACGGCACCCCGCTCGTCGCGAACGTGAAGTCGTTCGTCTGGTACTCCCCGAAGTTCTTCCGCGACAAGGGACTGAGCGTTCCGCGCACCTGGACCGAGCTCATGGACGTGACGAAGAAGGTCGCGGCATCGGGCGTCAAGCCGTGGTGCGCGGGCATCGAATCCGGCGAGTCGACCGGCTGGCCCCTGACGGGCTGGATCGAGGACGTCCTGCTGCGCCAGGCCGGTCCTGAGGTCTTCGACCGGTGGGTCGCGCACAGGATCCCGTTCAACGATCCACGAGTGATCAAGGCGATGGACACCGTGGGCTCCCTCCTCAAGAACGACCGGTACGCTAACGGCGGCTACGGTCCGGCCCGCTCCATGGCCTCGATCGCCTACCAGGACGGCGGCACGCCGATCGTCTCCGGCGACTGCGCCCTGCACCGCCAGGCCTCGTTCTACGCCGAACACTGGCCGGAGGGCACCGACATCGGACCGGACAAGGACGTGTACGCCTTCCTCCTGCCGGGGAAGGACCGGGCAAGACGGCCCGTCCTCGGCGGCGGGGTGTTCGCCGCGGCGTTCTCCGACCGGCCCGAGGTCCGGGCCTTCCAGGAGTACCTGGCGACCGCGGACTTCGCCACCGCGCGCATGAAGAACGGGCCGTTCGTCTCGGCGAACAAGGGCGTGAACCCGGACGACGCGTCCAATCCGATCGACAAGCTCTCGATCCAGCTGCTCCAGGACCCCACGACCCAGTTCCGGTTCGACGGTTCGGACCTGATGCCGGCGGCGGTCGGCGCGGGAACGTTCTGGCGGGGAGCCGTCGACTGGATCGGCGGAAAGGGCACGAAGGCGGTGGCCGACTCCATCGAACGGTCCTGGCCGAGCCACTGATGTCGTTCGATGTCGTCGCCCAGCAGCCCAAGCTCCTCCACCTCCTCCAGGGCGTCGCCGCGTTCGCGGCGGTGGTCTGCCTGATCCTGCTTGGGCTGCACCGGGGACCCTTCCGCAGGCGGGGCGCGGCCGTGCTGCTGCTGGCCCCCGCCCTGCTGCTGCTCACCGTCGGCCTGCTCCTGCCCGGCCTGCGCACCCTGCTCCTGTCGTTCAAGGACGGCGAGGGGGAGGCATGGGTCGGGTTCGACAACTACGTGTGGCTGGTCACCGACCCCGAGGCGCTGACCGCGCTGCGCAACACCCTGGTGTGGGTGGTCCTCGTGCCCCTGCTCGTGACCGCGGTCGGCCTGCTCTACGCGGCGGCCGTCGTGCGGTCGCGGCTGCGCGCGCTCGCCCTGTCCCTGCTCCTGCTGCCGATGGCCGTCTCCTTCGTCGGCGCCGGCCTCATCTGGAAGTTCGTCTACGCCTACCGGCCCGCGGACGCGGACCAGATCGGCCTGCTCAACCAGCTCGTCGTGGCGTTCGGCGGCGAGCCGAGACAGTGGCTCGTGGACTCTCCTTGGAACGTCCTGTTCCTGGTCGTGGCGATGGTGTGGACGCAGGCGGGCTTCGCCGCGGTCCTCCTCGCGGGCGCGATCACGGCGGTTCCCGGCGAGGTGGTCGAGGCGGCCCGGCTCGACGGCGCGGCGCCCCGGCAGATCTTCTGGCGCGTCACCGTGCCCCTGATCCGGCCCACGCTGCTCGTCGTCGTCCTCGCCGAGGTCATCGGCACCTTCAAGGCGTTCGACATCGTCAAGACCATGACCGGCGGCCAGTTCGACACGGGCGTCATCGCCCACGAGATGTACGACCAGTCCTTCCGCTACGGCCAGACGGGCCGCGGCGCCGCGCTCGCCGTCCTCCTCTTCGCCCTGGTCACCCCGGTCGTCGCCCACCAGGTCCGGGCACGGCGGAGCGCACGGTGAACCGCGTACGCGAGCGCCTGTCCTCGCGCGCCTTCTCGGTGGCCGCCGTGGTGATCGCGGTCCTGTGGACGACGCCGACCCTCGGCCTCTTCCTCTCCTCCCTGCGCCCCGAGGACGAGATCAAGACGACGGGCTGGTGGACCATGTTCGGCTCGCCGCACCTCACGCTCGACAACTACGGCGAGGTGCTGCTCGGCGGCGGCAACTCGTCGGGGCGGCTCGCCGAGCACCTCGTCAACTCGGTCGTCATCACCCTGCCCTCGGTGCTGTTCCCCCTGGTCCTGGCGTTCTTCGCGGCGTACGCCCTGGCGTGGATCGACTTCAAGGGCCGTGACACGCTCGTCGTCGGCATCTTCGCGCTCCAGATGGTGCCCCTCCAGATGGCGCTGGTCCCCCTCCTGCAGCTCTTCTCCGAGGGGTGGCTGTTCCTGCCCGCCTGGGACCTCACGGGACCGGCCCGGTTCAGCCACGTCTGGTTCGCGCACACGGCCTTCGCCCTGCCGTTCGCGGTGTTCCTCCTACACAACTTCCTGGCCGGACTGCCGCGCGACCTCATCGAGGCAGCCCGGGTCGACGGGGCGTCGCACGGGACGCTGCTGCTCCGGATCGTCCTGCCGCTCGCCGCACCGGCCCTGGCCGTGCTGGCCGTCATCCAGTTCATCTGGGTGTGGAACGACCTCTTGGTGGCCCTCGCCCTGTCGGGCGGCACGGCCGAGACCGCGCCGGTGACCGTCAGACTGGCGGGACTTGCCGGGACGCGGGGCAACGAGTGGCAGCGGCTCACGGCCGGAGCGTTCGTCTCGGCGTTCGTCCCGGTGCTCGTGTTCTTCTCCCTCCAGCGGTACGTCGCCCGCGGCCTGCTCGCGGGATCCGTCAAGGGGTGACCGCGAAGGCGGCGGGACCGCACACATGCTTCAGAGGTAGTACGTTCACGCGATGCCGAGCGCCGACGCGTGCGATGGACTGGGCGCCCACCGTCCAGGGAGCACCGTTGCACGCATCAGACCGGCCCACCATCGTCCTCGTCCACGGGGCGTTCACCGACGCGTCCTGCTGGGGCGCCGTCATCGGCCACCTCCACAGAGCGGGGCTGACCGTCCGCGCCCCCGCGAACGCCCTGCGGGGACCCGCCGCCGACGCCGAGCGACTCCTGCGCGACCTGGCCCGGATCGACGGGCCCGTGATGCTGGTGGGCCACGGATACGGCGGCGCGGTCGTGACCCGGGCCGGCGGCCGTGCCGCCAACGTCGTGGGCCTGGGCTACGTGGCGGCGTTCGCCCCCGATCAGGCGGAGAGCATCGCCGACATCGTGACCCGCTTCCGGCCCGCCCCCGGTGCGGACGCCCTCACCCGCGCCCCCGGGTCCCCCGACAGCGGCGGCTCCGCCCTCACCGTCACGGCCGACCGGTTCGCGGACGTCCTCGCCGCGGACCTGGCGGCAGAGCACGCCGCGGTGCGCGCGGTCTCCCAACGCCCCCTCACCGCGGGCGCACTGAGGGAACGCAGCTCCGACAGACCCGCGTGGGCCCTGCTGCGCAGCTGGTACGCCCTCGCCGTCGCGGACCGCATCATCCCGCCGCCGGCCCAGCGGTTCATGGCCCAGCGGATGGCGGCCACGGAGTACCCGATGGACGCATCCCACCTGCTCCCGCTCTCCCGGGCCGAGGCCCTTGCCCAGGTCATCGGGGCCGAGGCGGAACGGGCCGCCCTCATGACCTGACGTCGGCCCGGTCCGCGGCCGACCTATCCTCAGGGGGACCGCCGGGGCGGCGGTCCGCCGAGGAGGGGACCATGAGCGCACGGCTGAGCAGGCCCGGACTGCGCGGCCGAGAAGCCGAGCTGGCGCAGCTGCGTACCCTTGTCGAGGCGGTGGGGGACGGTGACGGCGGGGCGATGGCCCTGCTCCTGGGCGAGCCGGGCATCGGGAAGACCGTCCTCCTTCAGGAGACCGTCGCGATCGCGCGGGCCCACGGGTTCGTCGTCAGCCAAGGACGCGCCGAGGAGCTGCACGACCTCGCACCGCTTTCCTCGCTGGCCTCGGGCCTGCTCCACGGCGACCCGCCGCTGCTGTCCGCCAAGGACTTCGCGCACCTCGCGGGCCACCACGACCAGCGCGTCTGGCTCGTCGAACGGCTGGCCCAGCTGATCGAGGAGCGCTCGACGGGCACGCCCACACTGATCGCGATCGACGACGTCCAGTGGACCGACCCGCTGAGCCGGTTCGCGCTGAACGTCATGCCGGCCCGCCTGCTCACCTCCCCGGTCCTGTGGCTGCTCGCGGGCAGGGAGGACCCGCACCTGCGCGGCAACGGGCCGCGGCTGACGACGGTCCCCCTGCGGCCGCTGTCCGACGCGGCGCTCGCCGAGCTGGCCCGCGACGCACTCGGCGACCACGTACCACAGAAGGTCACCGAGCTGCTCGACGGGTCGGGAGGCAACCCGTTCCTCGCGGCCGAGATGCTGACGGGCATCGCGGCATCGGGCGTGGACGGTCCGGCGCCGCCGGAGGGGCTCGTCCTCGGCGTACGCGGCAGGCTGGCCGCGCTCCGGTCCGGCACCCTGGACTTTCTGCGGATCGGCTCGGTCCTCGGCCGCGCGTTCCACCTCGCCGACGCCGCGGCCCTGTGCGGCAGGACCGCGGCCGGGCTCATCGGCGAGCTGAACGAGGCGCTCGCCGCGGGGCTCCTCGACGACGACGGCGACCGCCTGGTGTTCCGCCACGACCTGCTCCGCCAGGCGGTGTACGCCGACCTCGCCCCCTCCGTCCGCCGGGCCCTGCACCGGGCGGCGGCGAGCCAGCTCGTCGCGGCGGGCCGGACCTCGGTCGACGCGGTCCCGCACCTGCTGAAGAGCGCCGAACCCGGTGACCACGAAGCGGTCCGGCTCCTTGGCAGGGCCGCCACGGACGTCCTCACCGTCATGCCCGACCTCGCCGCCGACCTGGCCCTGCGCGCCCTGGAACTGGTGCCGCCCCACGAACCGTCGGCGTTCGTCGCGGGGGAACAGGCCGTCACCGCGCTGACCCGCGCGGGCCGTTACACCCAGGCACGCGAGACCGGCGACGCGCTCCTCGCCCGACAGCCGCCCCTGGACGTCTTCGCCCGCCTGCAGTCCGTACTCGGCGACACGCTGTGGCACCTCGACGACATCCACGAGCTGACCCGCCGGTGCACGGCAGGACGTGCCGCCGTCACCGACCCGGCGATCTCCGCCCGCCTCACCGCGCGGCAGGCGCTGGCCCAGTCGCGCGGACGCGACCTCGACACCGCGCGCAGGACCGGAGAGCGGGCGCTCGCCGAGGCGGAGCGGTCCGGCGACCGGGAGGCCCGCGTCGTCGCGCTGTGGGGCCTCGGCGAGATCGCCCTCAACGCGGACACGTGCGCCGCCGCCGTCGACCACCACACGGCACTGAGCGCGTTCGACGCGGCCTTCCTGCCCGAGGAGGTCGTCGCACGGGTGCACAGGGACGACTTCGAGGTGGCCCGGCACCTGCTGGAGACGGCGGGCGACCAGCCACTGCGCCCCGCGATGCTGATGTGGGCCCAGGGAAGCCTGAACCTGGGGCTCGGGCGGCTCGACGACGCCGACGCCGACTTCGTCACCGCCGAACGGCTCGAAGCGGACATCGGCGTGCCCGGCAACCTGGTCAACATACGGGTCAACCGGGGCCGCCTCGCGCTGCTGCGCGGCGACCGCGAAGCCGCGCGGGCCCACCTCGACGTGATCAGAGCGGCCGTGGCCGGCCGGCCGAACACGGGGAACCACGCCGCCCACCAATATCTGGAGGCCGTCCTCGCCGACGCCGACGGCCACCACGCGGCAGCGGCCGAACGGCTCCGGTCCGCCCAGCGGGACCACCCCTTCGTCCGCTGGCGGATCCTGCGCACACGCTTCGTCGAAGCCGTGCAGATCGCCCTGCGCGCCGACGACCGGAGCCTGGCCGAGGACCTCGCGGCCCAGGCGGCCGGGCACGCGGCGCGCAACCCGTCCGTGCCCACCGCACAAGGGACGGCCGCCCACACGGCCGCCCTGGTGAACGCGGACACGCCACTCCTGGAGCGGTCCGTCCAGATCCTCCTGACGGGCCCGCGCCCCCTGCACCTCGCGGCGGCCTCCGCCGACCTCGGGCGGGCCCTGCTCAGCACGGGGGCCGCCGCCGCGATCCCCGCACTGACCAGGGCGTACGAGACGTACGCGCGAGCCGGAGCCGGCTTCGAGGCCGAGCGGGTCCGGACGGACCTGGACCGGGCCGTGACCCGCTCGAAGCGGCGCACCGCGGCCCGGCCGCGCCCCGCTCAGGGCTGGGAGGCGCTGACGGCGTCGGAGCGCAAGGTCGCCCGGCTGATCGCGGACGGGCACACCAACCGGTCGGCGGCGGCCGCCCTGGTCGTGTCCCCGCACACGATCAACACCCATCTGGCGTCGGTCTTCCGCAAGCTGTCGGTCACCTCACGGGTCCAGCTCACCCGGCTCGTGCTGGCGACGGACGACGCCCGGGCGAGCGCCGACGGCTGAGTTCCGGCCGCGTTGCGTGAACTCTGCGCCCACGGGCAAGGCGTGGTGCGCCCCGCGACAACAGGCGGCACCGCGGCGGCCCTAGCGTGAGGGCATTCAGCGCCGCGCCGACGCGCGGACCAACCGACCCGGAACGAGGAAGCGAACCATGCCGTACATCACCGTGGGCCAGGAGAACTCCACCGCCATCGACCTGTACTACGAGGACCACGGAACCGGGCAGCCGGTCGTCCTCATCCACGGCTTCCCGCTCGACGGCCACTCCTGGGAACGCCAGAGCGCCGCGCTGCTCGACGCCGGCTACCGCGTCATCACCTACGACCGCCGCGGCTTCGGCCAGTCGTCGCAGCCGACGACCGGGTACGACTACGACACCTTCGCCGCCGACCTGAACACCGTGATGGAGACCCTCGACCTGCACGACGCCGTCCTGGTCGGCTTCTCCATGGGCACCGGCGAAGTCGCCCGCTACGTCGCCACGTACGGCTCGGCCCGCATCGCCAAGGTCGCCTTCCTGGCCTCGCTGGAGCCCTGCCTGCTCCAGAGCGACGACAACCCGGACGGGGTCGCGCCGAAGGAGTTCTTCGACGGCGTGGTCGCCGCCGTCAAGGCCGACCGCTACGCCTACTACACCGGCTTCTTCAACGACTTCTACAACCTGGATGAGAACCTGGGCACCCGCATCAGCGAGGAAGCGGTCCGCAACAGCTGGAACACCGCGGCACGCGGCGGCTTCTTCGCCGCGTCCGCCGCACCGGCGACCTGGTACACCGACTTCCGCGCCGACATCCCGGCCGTGGACGTGCCCGCCCTGATCCTGCACGGCACGGCCGACCGCATCCTGCCCGCCGAGGGCACCGCGCGCCCCTTCCACCGGGCACTGCCCGCCGCCGAGTACGCCGAGATCGAGGGCGCACCGCACGGCCTGCTGTGGACCCACGCGCAGGAGGTCAACACCGCGCTCCTCGCCTTCCTGGCGAAGTGACCACGCCCGCCGGAGGATCCGGACAGGTTCTGTCCGGTCAGGTTCAGCCCGGACAGGTTCAGCCCGGACAGGTTCAAGAGAGCAGAGACCCCATGCAGTTCGGCATCTTCACCGTCGGGGACGTGACCCCCGATCCCACCACCGGCCGCACTCCCTCGGAGCACGAGCGCATCAAGGCGATGGTCGCCATCGCGCTCAAGGCCGAGGAGGTCGGCCTGGACGTCTTCGCGACCGGCGAGCACCACAACCCGCCGTTCGTCCCGTCGTCCCCGACCACCATGCTCGGCCACATAGCCGCCCGCACCGAGAAGCTGATCCTGTCCACCGCCACGACGCTGATCACCACCAACGACCCGGTGAAGATCGCGGAGGACTACGCGATGCTCCAGCACCTGGCCGACGGCCGTGTCGACCTGATGCTGGGGCGCGGCAACACCGGCCCGGTCTACCCGTGGTTCGGACAGGACATCCGCCAGGGCATCAACCTGGCCAAGGAGAACTACGCGCTGCTTCGCCGGCTGTGGCGCGAGGACGTGGTGGACTGGGAGGGAACGTTCCGCACGCCCCTGCAGGCCTTCACCTCCACGCCCCGGCCGCTGGACGGCGTACCGCCGTTCGTCTGGCACGGCTCCATCAGGTCACCGGAGATCGCCGAGCAGGCCGCGTTCTACGGCGACGGCTTCTTCCACAACAACATCTTCTGGCCCGCCGACCACACCAGACGCATGGTGCAGCTGTACCGGCGCCGCTACGCCCACCACGGCCACGGCCGCCCGGAGGACGCCGTCGTGGGCCTCGGGGGACAGGTCTTCATGCGGAAGAACTCCCAGGACGCCGTGCGGGAGTTCCGCCCCTACTTCGACAACGCGCCCGTGTACGGCCACGGCCCGTCGCTGGAGGACTTCACGGAGCAGACGCCGCTGACGGTGGGCTCTCCCCAGCAGGTCATCGACCGGACCCTGTCCTTCCGGGAGATGGTCGGCGACTACCAGCGCCAGCTCTTCCTGATGGACCACGCGGGCCTGCCCCTGAAGACCGTCCTGGAACAGCTCGACATCCTCGGCGAGGAGGTCGTGCCCGTACTGCGCAAGGAGTTCGCGAACGGACGCCCGGCCGACGTCCCGGACGCGCCGACGCACCCGGCGCGGGCCGCCGCCGCGACGCCTCAGGGAGCGACCGCGTGAAGCTGACCGTCGTCTCCGCGGGCCTGAGCACCCCCTCCTCCACCCGCCTGCTCGCGGACCGCCTCGCCGATTCGGTCCGCGGCGAACTCGCCGACCGGGACCACGCCGTGGCGGTCGAGGTCGTGGAGCTGAGGGAGCTGGCCGGCGCTGTCGCCGACCACCTCGTGACCGGCTTCCCGCCGGCGCGCCTCGCCGCCGCGATCGACGCGGTGGCGGGAGCCGACGGGCTGATCGCCGTGACGCCGGTGTTCACGGCTTCCTACAGCGGTCTCTTCAAGTCCTTCTTCGACGTGATCGACCCGGACGCCCTCACCGGGAAGCCGGTCCTGGTCGCGGCGACAGGCGGCACCGCGCGCCACTCCCTGGTCCTGGACCACGCCATGCGCCCGCTGTTCGCCTACCTGCGCGCCGCCGTGATCCCCACCGCCGTGTACGCGGCGTCCGAGGACTGGGGATCCGGGGGAGACGAGTACACCGAAGGGCTGCCCGCCCGGATCCGGCGGGCGGGCGGCGAACTGGCCGCGGTCATGGCCGCCCGCCCGGCGGGGACCGGGGCCGACGACGACGTCACCGCCCTCGAACGGCAGGTCGCCGACCTGCGCTTCGACTGACGCCGGACGGTCCTTCATACTGATCCGCCGTACCGCACGCGGATCCGAGCCTCATCCCGTGCGGCCCCGGCCGGCGGAGTGAGCGTGAACCGAGTGACCACATGGCCCCTTCCCGAGGACGGCGCCTCCGGGAGGGCGCCACTGCGCGGCAGGGAGGCGGAACTGGCGTTCATGGAGGAGCGGCTCGACGCGCTCGCCCAGGGGGAGGGCGGCGTCGCCCTCGTCGAAGGCCCCGCCGGCAGCGGCAAGTCCAGGTTCCTCGCGGAGGCGTCGGCGTCCGCGAGGCGGCGCGGGACGCGGGTGTTCCAGGGAGGAGCGGACCCCGAGGAACAGTTCGTGCCGCTCGCACCGCTCCTCGATGGGCTGCTCTCGGGGGAGGAGCCGCTGCCGGACGCGGCCCGGCTCCGGGACCTCGCCACGGTGCCCGGTCAGCGGTTCTGGCTGCTGCAGGAACTGGGGGACCGCTTGCAGGAGGCGGCCCGTGGACGGCCCCTGCTCATCGTTCTCGACGACCTCCAGTGGTGCGACGAGCTGACGCTCCTCACCTTCCACACCGTCGCGGCCCGGCTCGCCGCGCACCCGATCCTGTGGCTGGTGGCCGTGCGCGGCGGCAGCGTGCCGCCGAGCGTGCGCACGACACGGGACCGGATCCATCAGGGCGGCGCGCACGAGCTGACCCTGGGGCCGCTGGGGGACGAGGCGATCGCGCAGATCGCGGAGGACGTCCTGGGCGCGGTGCCCGACCGGGACGTCCTGCGCGTCGCCCGCCGCGCCCAGGGGGTGCCGCTGCTGCTGGTGGAACTGCTCGACGCGCTCCGGGACGAGGAGGTGGTGGCGATCGACAACGGCACGGCCCGGCTGACGGCCGAGCCCGTCCCCCTCCAGCCTCTGCCCTCCGTGGGGCGTCGTCTCGCCCTGCTGTCCGACGCGGCCCGCGAGCTCGTGGAGACCGCGGCCGCCGCGGGCCACCCGCTCACCGTGGGCCTGCTGGCCGAACTGCTCGGCAGATCGCCCGCGGCACTGATCACCGCGGTGCGGGAGTCCCTCGACGCCGATGTGCTGGTCGAAAGGGGTGACCGCCTGGAATTCCGCCACGCGTTGGTCCGCGAGGCGGTCGAAGCGGGGCTGCCCCTTTCCGTACGCCGCACCTTGCGCGGCCATGCCGCCGAGCTGCTGTCACAGCATGCCTCCCGGCTGCTGGCGGAGCACGCGGGTGCTCCGCCGGTGCCCGAGCATGCGCCTTCTCCGCCGGTGCCCGAGCATGCGGCCTCTCCGCCGCCTTCGCCGTACGCGGCGTCTCCGCTGCCGTCCGAGTACGCGGCCTCTCCGCCTGACACCCCCGCCCCACCGGCCGTCGGCGCGGGGCCCGGAGACCGGGCGGCCGTCGACCGGCTGCGCACCGCCGCGGCGGAACTCGCCGCCACCGCTCCCGGATCAGCCGCGGACCTCAGCCTCAGCGCACTGGAACGCACCGCGGCGGACGCCCCGGAACGGCCCCGGGTCATCGCCGAGACGATCCCGCTGCTCGGGCAGACGGGACAGGCGGCCCGCGCCAAGGACCTGGGGGCCGCGGCCTTGTCGACCGGTGGCCTCCGACCCGAGGACGAGGCCCGGATACGCCTCGGCCTGGCACGCCTGGCCGCCCAGTTCGACTTCTGTGAGGCGGTCCGGCAGGCCCGTGCCGGAGCGGCACTCCCCGGGATCCCGACGGCCCTGCGGGCTCAACTGCGCGCACTGCTGTGCCTCGGCCTGTCACTGTCGGGCGCCGACGAGGCGGCCGAGCAGGCCCTAGCCGAGGCGCTGGAGGCCGCCGAAGCGGCCGATGACCGCGCCTCCCGGGCCACCTTGGCGGTGGTCGAATCGGTCCTCCGCTTCCGCCGGATGGACTGGAGCGAGGCGCTCCGCCAGGCGGACCGGGCCATCGCCTTGGCCACCGGCCCCGGCACGACCCCTTCCCTGTGGATTCCCGAAGCTCTGTGGCAGGGCCTTCTGTTGAACGCGGCCGGCCGCTCCGCAGCGGCGCTCGCCGTCGCCGAGGCCGGTGTGCGGAGCGTACGGAGCCAGGGCCACACGGTCGCCACGCGCATGTGGCTGATGCTCCGCACCCGCGTGCTCCTGGACGCCGGACGCCTGACGGACGCGCGGGCCGACGCGGAAGCCGCGTACGCCATGACGGACGAGCTCGGCCCGGGCCACGTCGCCGACGTCGTGCTCCTGCCCGCGCTGTTGCGCACCGCACTCCACACCAACGACCAGCAGGCCGCACACCGGTACGCGGCGCAGGCCGGGCGGATGCGCACCGACAGCGCACCACTCGTCCGCGACACCGGCGCCTGGATGCTGGCCCTGCTGGCCGACTTCGAGGGTCGGCCCGACCGGGCCATGGCCGCCCTCGACGACGTGGTCGCGGCGCTCGACGCGCGGCGGCCGTTCCACGGCACTCCGGCCGACCCCGCCGACGCCCCCGTCCTCGTGCGCTGGGCGGTGCGGGCTGGCGCGCACGAGCCCGCCGCGCTCGCGGTCGCCGTGGCCGAGCGGCGCGCGGCGGCCAACCCGGACTTCACGCTCCTCGCCGCCACTGCCGCGCACGCCCGGGGCCTGCACGAGAACGACCTCGAGCACCTCCTGCGCGCGGTCCGGCTGTACGAGGACGGCCCTCGGCCGATGGCCCGGGCGTCGGCACTGGAGGACGCCGGACGCAAGCTGGCGGTCACCCGCAGGGCCGAAGCGGTGCCGTACCTGGACAAGGCCCTCGACCTCTACACGCGCGCGGGCGCCGAGCGGGACGTCGCCCGCGTCCGCCGACGCCTGCGCGCCGCGGGCGTCCGCCGGCGGCCCTCGACGGCCGGATACGCCAAGGAGTGGCCCGAGCTGACCGCGTCCGAGCTCGGCGTCGCCCGGCTCGTGGCGCAGGGCCTGACGAACCCGCAGGTGGCCGAGCGCCTCTCCGTCTCGCCGCACACGGTGAGCGCGCATCTGCGCCGTGCCTTCACCAAGCTCGACATCACCTCGCGCACGGAGCTGGCCCGACTGGTCGAGAGGCGCGACAACGGAGAGTAGTCCCTTCGTATCCCCTGCGCGTGCCGTGCCCATGGACGATTCGTGCGATGTGCCGGCGCTCTCGCGTCCTCAAAATGATCAAGAGCTGCGGAACGGCGAAGCCCTCCGCGGGGAACAGGTGGTCGAGAGAGGAACAGCGCATGACCGTAGGGCCCCAGCGAGCCCGCCCTGGCAGCGCGGAGCTCCAGGCGCTCGTCGACGAACTCGCGGAGAAGCTGGGCCGGTCCGTCGCGGTCGACGATCCCCTGGTCCGCATGGTGTGCACGAGCCGCCACTTCGGTGACGAGGACCCGGTGCGCATCGGCACGCTGCTGCAAGGCCGCGCCGACAACGCGGCCGTCCGGTACGTCCTCGCGCAGGGCGTCGCCCAGTGGTGGAAGCCGGGATTCATCGACGGCCGCGACGACCTCGGAATGCTGCCCCGCTACGTCGTGCCCCTGCGGGAGCGCGGGCACCTCCTCGGGCTCCTGATGGTCGTCGCGCCGGAGAAGACGCTCGGGGAGCAGGAGACCGAGGCCATCGCCTGGTCCGCCGACCTCATGGCCGCCCAGATGTACGCGGAACACCGCGCCGCCGACACCAGGAAGGCCGACGAGCGGACCCTGGCCCTCGACCTGGTCGACCCCGACGTCGCCACGCGGACCGCCGCACGCCGACGGGCCACGGAGCGCGGGCTTCTCGGCGAGGCGGACCACGTCCTGGTCACCGTCGTCCAGCTGTGCCGGAGCATGGATCCCCTGCGGCAGTCCGAGGCGGCCCTGTGGGCGGCCCTGGAGGGCTTTCGGCAAACGCGTTCGGCCCAGGGGATCATCGGGATCGACCAGGAGCGGACGATCCTCCTCCAACTGCGTGACCGGCCTCCCACCGCGGCCGAGGTCGCCGCCCAGTCCGCCCACATCCTCGAGGAACTCACCACGTTCCTGGACCCGTCGGCGGCCCCCGTCGTCGGCGTCGGCGGGCGCCACCTGGGCCTGCACGACGCCCGGACGTCGTACGAACAGTCACTCGTGGCGGCCCGCGCCGCACGTCGGCTGCCCTCCCTGAAGGGCATGGGCGACTGGGACCTGCTCGGAGAGTTCGCCGTGCTCCTCCAGCTCCCCGAGCACGCCCTGAACGCGTCCCTCGTCCCCAAGCCGCTGCGCACCCTGAACGAGGCCCACGGCGGCGACCGGCTGCGGGACACCCTGCGGTGCTTCCTCGAACACGCCGGGTCGATCCCCAGGACCGCGGACGCGCTGCAACTCCACCGCACGTCGCTCTACTACCGCCTGCGCCAGATCCAGGAGATCACCGGACTCGACCTGGACGACGGCGCCCACCGGCTCACGCTGCACCTGGGACTGCGGATCGAGGAACTCCTCGCCACCGGCGATGCCGCGGGTGCGTGATCCCGGCCCGTCGCATGGCCGAATCTCGACGCTGTCCCGCCGCCATCTCACCGCTGTCCCGCCGCTTCGACAAAACGAGAATGATCTCCCGCTCGATTCCTACAGCACGCGGTGGTGGCCGCGACGCACCGCATTCGAAGATGTGGAGGACGGGGCGGGCACGAAAGCCAGCCTGTGACCAGGGGAGATGTCATGCGGGGCCCGAGGGAACTGATCACGGCGGACGGGGTGCGGCTCGCGTACCAGGACAGCGGCGGCGAGGGCGTTCCGCTGGTCCTGCTGCACGGCTGGGGCCAGACACAGGCGATGTTCCGCCACCAGGTCGAGGGTCTGGCCCCCGGCCGTCGCGTCGTCACCGTCGACCTCCGCGGCCACGGCCTCTCCGGCAAGCCCCGGCACGGCTACCGCATCGCTCGCCTGGCCCGCGACGTGCTCGAACTCGTCGACCACCTCCGCCTCGGCCGGTTCGACGCGCTGGGCTGGTCCATGGGCGTCTCGGTGTGGTGGAGCTTCATCGACCAGTACGGGACCGGGCGGATACGGCGCTTCGTCGCCGTCGACCAGCCGGCGGCCGTCGCCGCCGTCCCCTGGATGACCATGCGGGAACAGCAGGACTCCGGCGCCATCTTCGACGTGACGGAGCTGCTCGCCCTGGGCGCCGCGCTCGCCGGGCCGGAAGGCGACACGGTGCGCGCCGACTTCGTACGGGGCATGTTCTCCGGCGAGCCCGACCCGGAGACGCTCGCCTTCGTCGCCGAACAGATCACGTCGACGCCCGCCCACGCCGGCGTACCGCTCCTGTTCGACCACTGTGCTCAGGACTGGCGGGACGTACTGCCCCGGATCGATGTGCCGACCCTGGTGATCGGCTGCGAGGGGAGTCATGTGCACCCCGATGCGCAGCGCTTCATCGCCGAGCAGATTCCTGACGCCCGGCTGCACGTGTTCCCCTCCGACGTGGCGAGCTCGCACTTCCCCTTCCTCGAAAACCCGGCGGCCTTCAACGCGGTGGTGGAGAAGTTCCTGGCCGAGGAACCCGCCTAGCCCGGCTTCCAGACCTACGCCGATGCCCGCGCGAGCGGCCGCGCCTGAACAACGAAGAACCGTACGGGGTGGAGTTCCCATGATCCCAGCAGTGATGTCGCGTGTGCCGGAAACGAAGACGCCACCGGCGCTCGCCCCCCCATCGCCTCCCGCCTCCGAGTGGCTCGTCCAGCTCCTCCCCACCATGCCGGGCGAGGGGGACGTCAACTTCCTCTACCTCGGCATGCACGTCCGCGGGCCCGTCACGAGCGTCCGGGAGGGAGCCAAGAGCCTCCTGGAACAGGGCGACCTGGTCTTCTGCGACCCGGCCCGGCGCGACCTGCTGCAGTTCGGCGACGACTGCCGGATGACCTTCTTCCGGATACCTCGCTGCTATCTGGGAGTCACCGAGTCGGAGCTGAACCAGGTGGTGGGCGTCCCGGTGCGGGGCGGTGAAGGCCTTGGGGCGCTGGTGTCGGACTTCCTGTCCGCGCTCGCCGCCAAGGCGGAGTTCCGCCGGTCCACGATCGGGGACCGGCGCGCCCGGACGGCGGTGCACCTGCTCTCCGTCCTGGTCATGGAGCTCCTCGACACGGACACGGCGGACGAGGCGGCCGACGCTTCGCGGGGCGGCCACGAGATGCTGTCCCGGATCCGGGCCTTCATCGAAGCGCATCTGATGGACCCGGACCTCTCACCGGAGTCGATCGCGCGCGCCCACCACATTTCCGTCCGGTACCTGCACAAGCTCTTCCAGAACGACGGCACCACGGTGAGCCAGTGGGTGCGACGACGCCGACTGGAGTCCTGCCGGATCGAGTTGGGCCGGTCCGGCCGGAGATTCACCATGGCCGCGGTGGCACACCGCTGGGGCTTCAGCAGCCCCTCGCACTTCAGCCGTGCGTTCAGGGGCGCGTACGGGATGTCCCCCAGCGCCTGGCAGTCCCTCGCCACGTCGGCCCTCGCGCCGACACCCACCGACGCCCGTGTGAGCTGCCCATGACCACGCCCACTGTCGGCCTCGTGCACGGTGCCTGCGCCGACGCGGCAGCCTGGATCGGTGTCGTCTCGGAGTTGCGGAGCCGCGGCATCCCGGTGCTCGCGCCGCCGAACCCCCTGCGCGGCCTCGCCTCCGACGCCGCGTACGTCGCCAGGGTCCTGGCCGCGACCCAACGCCCCCTCGCCGTCGCGCTGTCCGAGCCCCAGCAGGTGGCCGACCTGATCAGGGACGCGGTGCGGGCGACGAGCCGCTGGTGACGTCCGGCAATGGCGAAAGGAAAGGGCATGCGACGTCCTCTTGAGGAGACCGTCAACGCGACCGTGACGACGATGAAGTCGGAACGCTACGAACTGGCCGTGCGCCTGAGGCATTCACCGGACGACCCGCTGGCCGTTCGGCTGGACCTGTATGTGACCGACGCGGATCCGCCCGTAGCCACCTGGGTGTTCGGCCGGGATCTGCTGGCCACCGGGCTCATTCTGCCGTCCGGGGACGGCGATGTGCGCGTTCGGCCGCGCGGCGGCGACAGGACGGACGTGGAACTCGTCTCGGGCCGGACCTGGTGTGTCGTCAGGATGGCATCGTCCGATGTGCGCGACTTCGTCACCAGGACGCGGTCCGCCGAGGAGTGTGCCGACGCGGAGATCGACGCTGCGCTCGATCGGATGCTGTCGGAGATCCTTCCGGGCGGCGTCAAGAACGCGGACCCCTAGGCGACTCGTCGCGCAGACGTTGCCACGTCTCTTGCGGGTCGGCTTGCTGGAGACAGCCGAAATGGAACCTGACGGCCCCGTCCGTACCCGCCAAGGAGGACAGCGCCAGGCCCCGATCGGCCACCATCCGCACCTCCTCGATGATCGAGTCCGTGACGACAGCCAGCGCGACCCTGCGCGCCGGGCCCCCGTACAGCACCCAGGTCGCCCCTCCTGCGATGGAGGCCAGGGTGTAGCGGTCGGGTCCGCGACCAGTGATGACATCGAGGGCATCACCGACGGTGGCGCCCCCGCGCAGGGCGTAGGTCGCACCGATCATGCGGTACGGGGGGAAGTCGTCATCCCCTGCATGGACCCTGTCACGGTCGACGTGCAGGGTGATCCCGCTCGCTGTCATCAGATGGCTCCATTCGACGTCCCGCCCGGACAACGAAGATAGTCGCTGCAGGTCAGAGGGCCACCGTCGACCGATTTCCCGGTCCAAGGACAAAGGGACCCGACGGCGGCCACGCGACGTCGTCGATCGCCAGCCACGGCGCGGCGGCCACGGCGGTGGGCGTCGCCCTGGTGAACGCCTTGACCTCGCGGTGGAGGTGGGACTGGTCGACGTAACCGCTCGCGGCCGCCACCTGAGCGGCGGCGTGACCCGCTGCGAGCAGGTGGGCGGCGTGGTCGAAGCGCACCAGCCGGGCCGCGCGCTTGGGGGTGAGGCCGACCTGGGAACGGAAGCGTGACCACAGGCGCTTGCGGCTCCAGCCCACCTCGTCCGCAAGGCCGTCGACCCGCACCCGCCCCCGGCTGGTGAGCATGCGCCGCCAGACAGCGGCGACCTCCGGATCGAGCGGGGCACGGGCGGCAAGGCGCCGGCCGAGGAGATCCGCCGCGATGGCGAACCGCTCGTCCCACGACCGGGCGGCACGCAGTCTGTCCTCGACCCGCCCGGCCTCGCTTCCCCAGACGTCTCCCCAGGAGACCACCGCCCCGCTGAGCTCGGCCGACGCGCCGAACACCGCGGCCGCCACCACCGGCGACAGCCGAATCTGGAGGCACCCGATCCGCCCGGTCGCCCGACCGCGGACCCGAAGCTCGCCCGGGGCCAGGCCGACGACCACGCTGCCCCGCTCGCGCCGCCCGGGGGCGTCGTAGACGAGGGCGTCCCCCTCGCTGAGGTCCACGAACAGGGTGACCGACGGATGCGCGACCATGGCGATGTCCGTGAACGCCGGGGCACGTTGACGGAATCCGGCCATGCTGATCCCCGGCAGGCGCTCCGGCTGCCGCGGGACGGCGACCTCCACCGACGCCCAGTCGGGTGGTGGCTCGGGGTATCGCACGGCACCAGGCTAGGGGATCGGTGTCAGCGGCCCGTTGCCGCTGCCGTTGCCGCCGCAGCGAAGCCCAGCAGCAACTCGCCGGTCGTCTCCGGCGCTTCGAACATGGGGAGGTGCCCGACTCCGGGCAGCTGCTCCACGCGCGCCTTCGTCACCGTGTCGTAGTGGTGCGCCGAAGAGGGGGCCCAACGGGGGTCGGCGGCGCCGAAGACCACCAGGGCCGGGATGCCGAGGGCCGAGAGGCGCGCGGGCACGCTCTTCTCGGCGATGTACGCGGTGTACTGGCGCAGCACCGTCCTGAACGTGCGGTAGCCGATGCTCCGTACCTCGGCGACCACGTCGTCCGGGATGTCCACCGGGCGGTGGCACACCGCGGTCATGCCTCTGCGGAGCATCGCGGTCGAACGGATCCGCCACAGGAGCGGGCCCAGCGGCGGGCCCATCAGCGCCCTGAGGAGGGCGGGCTGGGGGAGGAGAGCGTCGAGGCTGGGCCCGCTGCTGATCAGCGCGAGCGAACCGGCCAGGTCGGGGCGCTGCTCGGCGAGCGCGGTGGCGACGTACCCACCGCTGGAGTGCCCGACGACGGTGACCGGACGAAGGCCCAGCTCATCGAGCACCACGGCCAGCCGGCCCGCCTGCTCGGGCACGCTGTACGACGGCGCGGTCAGGGACCGGCCGTGCCCCGGCAGGTCGACCCGGATGACGTGGTGCCGACCGGCGAGCGCCGGCACCACCGGGCTCCAGGAACCGCTCGAAGCCCCGGACCCATGAATGAGCACCAACGGCGCCGCCTGCCGCGGCCCGTCGTGGACGACATGCATCCCGTGCACGCGCTCGATGTCGTGATTTCCCATGCACGGCACGATGTCCGGGGCATCAATCATCCGTCTTGTACAAATGTCGCCGCGAGGCCGCTCGTTCGCCCTCGATGACCGGCCGACCGCAGGGTCCGTACGGGGTGAACGCGGCCGGTGGATGGTCGATCGGGAGGTCCGGGCGCCACGCCGTGAGGATCTGGGCGCTGCACACGAACAGGTCCGTGGGCAGGTGGTCCGGTGTGAACCACTGCCAGGAGGTCACCGCTTCGTCGGGCTGGTCGGTCGGGACGCCGTGCCAGGTCGTGATGACGGCCGGGACCGTGAGGCGTACGACGCCCTGGACACTGTCGAGCAGGGTGCCGAGCAGGACGGCGTCCTGGGGGCGGGCGCGGAGTCCGGTCTCCTCGTGGAGTTCGCGCGCCGCGGTCTCCGCGAAGGTCTCGTCGGGCTCCACGGAGCCGCCGGGGAGTTCCCAGGTGCCTCGACGGTGCCGGCCGAGCAGGATGCCCCGGTCGCCGAGGAGGATGACTCCGACGCCTACGGCGGCGTGCGGCACCGGCGGTTCGTGGGTGCGGGGTCGGCTGGAGACGCGGGCGGGTTGTGGTGCCGGTCGGCGGCGGGCGCGGATGAGCTGGGTGATGACGGGGCTGTCGTCCCGCGGCGCCCGCAGGAGGTCCACGGCCTCGACGGTGAAGCCGTGATCGGTCAGCAGGTCCTCCCACAACTGCGGTGTGAGCACCCACATCCGGGTGGGGATGGGCTCCTCGTCGCGGAGCCGGACGAGCTGCTCGCGCGGTGCCACGGTGCGGGCGGGCCCGCGCCCTTCGGCGTCGGTGTGCAGGGCGGAGAAGACGAGGGGAGCGCCGGGGGTGAGTCCGTCCCGCAGGGCGGGGAGCAGACGGTGCGGGTCGACGCAGCCGAAGGTGTGGATGCCGTACGCGACGTCGTAGGGCCGCGCCCCGCGCAGATGCTCGGCCACGTCGGCACAGACGAACCGCACACCGGGTTCGGCGCCGTGGCCGTTCACAGCGCGCTGGTGCTGGGTCGGCGACAGCTCGACACCGTCCACCAGGGCCCCGTGCGCACGCGCCAGGTGTACGGCGTGATGACCGGGCCCCGACCCGATGTCGAGCACGCGCTTGCCGCGCACGTCGCCGAGGACCTCGGCGCCGGGGCCGACACCGGGCCAGGGGGACCAGTTGATGCGGTCGGGGACGCGCGGCACGTAGCCGTGGTCCAGCTGGCGCTGTCCGTAGGGGGCCCAGCTCTCCTCGTTGGTCGACTGCGCTGACATGAGTGGATTACCTCCGCAAGGTTGGGCGAGGTCAGGGCTGCAGGGCGTAGCAGTGGAAGGCGGGGTCGAGCTCGGTCAGGTGGAGACGTGACCATGACGCGGTGAGCAGGGCGGCCTGCCGCGTCCTGAGGTCCCCTTCCTCGGGTTGCCTCTGGCCGGGGTCGTGGACGGAGGTGACCCCCCAGAACGTGCCGCCGGGCGCGAGCAGGCCACGCACCCGGGAGAGGAAGGCGCCCTTGTCGGTGACCCACCGGTGGACGAGTCGGCAGGCGGCGCCGGTCACTCGTGGGTGTGGGTTCACGAGGGCCAGCCCATGTGCGTGTACGGCTTGCCTTGGGCGATGGCGGTCAGGGCGGTGCGGGTGTAGTCGACGAGCCGTTCGGGCAGGGCGTTCAGGGGCCACCATCGCCACTGCGTGCACCGGTGGGGTTCGAGGACGCGTGGCTCTCCGTGCCATCGCGATGCGGTGAAGAAGAGCTGTACGCGGGGGATCGGGCTGCCGGGGTCGAGGAGATCCAGGGTGTGTACGAGGGTGAGATCGGCTTCCGCGACGGTCAGGCCGGTCTCCTCCGCCGCCTCACGGACCGTACAAGCCAGGGCGGACTCGCCCGCCTCGCGATGACCGGCCGGCAGATGCCAGGTCAAGGGCGCGAACGCGCTGTCGGGATGGCGTTCGCCGAGCAGCACGGCACCGTCCCGGACGAGGACGAGGTGGGCGCCGACGATGCTGCGGCAGCGGTGATCGCTCGGCTCGCGGACCTCGACGGTGCGCGGCGCGCCGTCGTCATCGAGGTGCGGGTGCGGGTCGCGTCGGTGTTCGCGCAGGACGGCCGCGGTGCCGGGGTCCATGGTCATCTCCGCCGTCTCGTCGAGGCGGGTCCACCGCAGCTGGACGCCCTCCGTCAGTTCGATCTCGTGCACGGGCCGGTTGAGGGTGCCGTGGTAGACGCGGTCGCGGTCCAGGAAGGTGCCGTTCGCGTCGAGGGTGTCCAGGGTGACGAAGGGCCTCAGATCCGGGATGGTGAGGCCGATCTCCTCGCGCAGCTCCCGGGCGATCGCCTCGTCGCAGGTCTCGCCGGGTTCGGTGTTGCCGCCGAGCAGGGCCCACTGGCCAGGGCGCCAGATGGGCTTGTTCGCCGAGCGCAGGTGCAGCAGGTAGCGGCCTTGGTCGTCGGTGAGGAGGGCGGCCGTGCCGGGGACGATCGGCCAGTCGAGCGCGAGCCGGGTGTGCTTCTTCTGGATGAGGTGCGCGGTGCCAGTCACGTTCGGGATGAGGTGCGCGGTGCCAGCCATGCTGCCGGGCGTCGCTGAGGCTCGGGGGCGGACGGTGATGTGCGGGCCCGCGGCGGCGCGGTGGTTGCGCTGCCAGTGCCGCACGTGCTCGGCCATCTCCGTGGCCGCGCGCAGGCCCGCGGGACCGTAGCCGTGGACGACGAACTCGTGGACGGCCTGGCCGTGTTCGCCGTCACCGATCCGCTTGTGCGCGAGCCGGGCGAGGGAGGCGCCGCGCACGATCGCGGCGGCGGGCCAGGTACGGCGCGGCGGCGGGTCGATGACGCCGGTGTCGTGGTCGGGGGCGAGGGACAGACGGCAGAATCCCAGTAGCGCGCCCGCCAGATACAGGGTGAGGGCGTCGCAGGACTCCTCGCCGCGGGCGGTGACGTGCGTACGTACCTCGGTGCGCGGCCGGTCGAACGCCGCGGCGAGCTGCTCGACGGGTTGGGGCGTTCCGTCCTCGAAGGCGAGGCGGATGCCGTGCCGGGGCACGGTGCGGAGGTGCGCGTTCCAGGTGCCGACGTGGTGCAGGGGCACGGATCCGCACGCGGTGGGCGGCTCGTCGCTGACCAGCGTTCCGTCGCGCTGGGTGAAGCCGATGGACCACACGTACTGGTGGATGCGCAGCGGCGCGACGAGGCGGCCGCCGTCCGCGACGAGGCCGCACCAGGGCAGATCCCAGGTGTCGGCCGTGACGATGAGGGCGTCGAACCCACCCACCGGGACGATGTGCGGAGGCAGGTGCTCGGCGTCCGCGGTGACGACGCGGACGCGGTCGTACCCGGTGGCCGCCAGGAGGCGGGTGGCGCGGTCGGTGCGGGCGGGGTCGAGGTCGACGGTCGTCACGCTGCCCGTGGCGCCGACGAGTTCGGCGGCCAGGGCGGCGTGGTAGCCGCAGGACCCGATCTCCAGCACCTGCTGGCCCGGTTGGAGGCGCGCCGCTTCCAGCTGGGCGGCCTGGAGCCATGGCGGCGGGACGGAGCTCGTCACCCGGCCGTCGGGGGAGCGGCGGGTGGCGATGAGGGCGTCGGCGTACGCCGCGTCCAAGGCGGCCTCGGGGGCGAAGAGATGCCGTGGAACGCGGCGGAAGGCGGCCTCGACGGCGGGGCTGCGGAGTCGGCCTGCGGTGACGAGCTGGTCGGCGAGTGCGTGGCGCAGGTCTTGAGCTGTCCGGCGTGGGGAGGCGGTGGGGCTGGTTGACACGGCGGTCCCTTCCATCGAATCGGGCAGGGGCTAGGCGCGGTCAGCGACCGGCGGCGTGCTGGGGCCGGGCACCTTGGCGCGGGCGGCTGGTGCGTGCTCGGGCGCGTCGGGTGCGTACTGAGCGGCCTGGGTACGGAACATGGCGGCGTAGCGCCCACCCGCTGCCATCAGCTCGTCGTGGCTGCCCGATTCGACCAGGCGGCCCTCGTTGAGTACGTGGATGGTGTCGGCGTAGCGCACGCCGGACATGCGGTGGGTGACGAGGACCACCGCGCGCCGCGGCCCGGCCAGTTCCCGGATGCGGTCGAAGGCTTCGATCTCCGCCTCGGGGTCGAGCGCGGAGGTCGGCTCGTCGACGATCAACAGGCCGTCGGCGGGGGAGGTCTCGGTACGCCAGTGGGCGCGGGCCAGGCCGACCTTCTGCCACTCGCCGCCGCTGATCTCCGACGCGCCGCGGAACATGCGGGCCAGCAGCGTCCCGGTGCCGTGCGGGAGCTTCGCGACGACCGGCGCCGCCCCGGCGTAGTCGAGCGACGCGCCCAACTGCTCGGCGGAGGGCGCCCGGTGGGGGCGGCCGAGCCGGACGTTCATCGCGGCGGTGACCGGCCACCGCTGGAAGTCCTGCGTGAGCAGCGTGACGCGCTCGAACACCTCGAAGCGGTCGAGGTCGCCCAACTGCCGGTCGCCCCACCGCACGGAGCCGGACTGCGGCAGCAGCAGACCGGAGAGGACCTTCATCAGCGTGGACTTGCCGGACCCGTTCTCGCCGACCACCGCGACCACCGAACCCATGGGCACGTGCAGGGACACGCCGTCGAGGGCCGGTTCGTCCCGGTCGGGGTAGCGGTAGCCGACCTTCTCCAGCGTCACCCCGCCGACGGTGTCCGGCACGGGATGGCCGCCCCGGGGGATGGCGCACCGGGCGGCTTCGGTCAGGAAGCGCTCGTGGTCGCGGACGTAGAGGCTCTCCTCGTGCAGCTGGTTCACGTTCATCACCAGCGTCCCCAGGCTCGCCGAGCCCGACCGCACCGCGATCACCGCGGTGCCGGCCACGGCCAGCTCCATGTGCCCGGCCACGATCAGCCAGAGCATCACCCCGTACGTACTGGCCATGGCCAGACCCGACAGGGCGGCGGCCACCAGCTCGGTGAGCGCCTTGCCGTCCGCGAGCCGGCGCTGCTCGGCCTCGGCGCTCTCGGCCATGCCGCGGTAGCGGTCGAGCAGGAAGGGGCCGACGCGATGCAGCCGGACCTCCTGGGCCGCGGTGCGTTCGGTGAGCAGGTTGCCGATCAGCCTGCTGGCGCGCAGGTGTTCCACCCACGTCATCACCGACGCGTACCGTTCCTGCGCCACCCGCATCGCGCCCCACCCCCGCGGGGCGGCGATCAGCAGCAACAGGGGCAGGAGCGCGGGGTGGAGCACGGCCAGCACACCGGCCGTGGCGATCAGGCTGATGGTGCCGTTCAGCGCGGCCACGCAGGCGCCGATCATGCGGCGGGCCGACGAGGCCCCCTGCTGGGCCACGTCGATCAGCCGACGGAACTCCGGGTCCTCGATCGCTTCCAGCTCCACCGCGGTGGCCGCCGCCAGGTACTCGGTGGTCGCCACCCGCTCCACCAGCGGCTCCAGTCGCCCGGCCCGCGAGGTCGACCAGCCCGCGAACCCCGCCCGCGCGATCGCGACCACCGCGACCACGGCCAGGGCGGGCACCGCGGAGCGCAGGCGGTCCACCGGTTCGCCCGCCCCGAGCAGGGCCCGCATGACCTCGTTCACCGCGAGCAGGCTCGCCGCGGCCGCGATGCCCTGGCCGACCTCGCTGATGCCCACGCCGAGGAGCGACGACCTGTCCGCCCGCCACGCCCGGCGCAGCGTGGCGAGCACCAGGCGCGGCATCGCCCGGATCGCCGTGACCATCGTCAGATCGAACCGCGCCCGCTCGTGTTCCGACCAGCCCATGTCGTACCGCAGTGGCCCCCCGAACAACTCCTCCTCCGCCGGGGACACCACTGGCTCGGCCATGTCCACACGTCCGAAGAACCGCTTCACACCGCACCACCCCGCCACGCGGCCACAGCGCTGAACTCCTGGTACGGCACCCTCGTCCTGCTCACGCCCAGCGCCGCGGTGACGGTCGTGACGCGGCCGCACTGCTGGGGACGGTCGAACACGCAGGGAGCGGTGGCAGGGGCGGGACGTGTGTTCACGGCGTCTCCTCGACTGAGCTAGGGAGGGAAGTGCTCGGAGAACGTGCCTGATCAGGCGCGCGTAACGGGGACGAGTGGCCGAATTGTGGGCGTCCGTCGCCGGTCGCGCGACGGCTCCGGTCAGGACAGCCATGCCATGTGACGCAGGTCATGTTCGATCTCGTCAACACTGCCGCTTGTGCCGCCGTATCCCCTCGCGCAATCACGCATGGTGAGATCGGAGAGTGCCGGATGGATGTGGGGCATGCCGGGAACGGCAGGCGTTCATAGTGGGCGTCCGCATGTGGCGCGCACGGCGGAAGCCGGAGGAAGCGGCGTTCGGCAGCGAGAAGGGCGTGCGGGACGCCTACGCCGATTACGGCGGCGAGCTGCTGGGCTTCGCGCACAACGCGCTCGGTGACCACCAACTGGCCGAGGAGGTGGTCCAGGAGGTGTTCCTGCGGGCCTGGCGCGCCTCGGACTCCTTCGACAGCAGCCGCGGATCCGTGCGGACCTGGCTGTACGCCATCGCCCGCAACGCGATCGTGGACGCCCGGCGGCGCCGCGATGCCCGGCCGCCCGCGGCCCGGGAGGACACGGCGGGGCGGGGGAGCGCGGACGCGGACGTCGACCCGTACGACCGGTTGCTGGCACGGATAGAGCTGCGCGAGGCCCTGGACCGGCTGCGCCCCGAGCACCGGGAGGTGGTCATCGAGGTGTACTTCCTGGGCAGGAGCTGCGCGGACCTGGCCGACGAGCTCGGCATCCCGGCCTCCAGCGCCCGCAGTCGCCTGTACCACGGCATTCGCGCGCTGCGCGGCATCCTCGACGAGAACGGATGGCTGGCACCATGAACGACTTCTGCACCGCGATCCGCGAGGAGGTCACGGAACTCCTGCTCCTGGGCAGGCCGTTGCCCGCTCCGCTCGCCCGCCACATCGCATCGTGCGAGGGCTGCGCCGAGGAAGCGGAAGGAGTGCGCCGGGTGGTGCGCACCTTCGAGCGGACCGACTCCCTCCGTGTCCCGCCTGCTCTTCCCGAGCTCAGCGGGACAACCGCCGTTGACACGGCATGGGGGCGCAGGCGGGTACGCCGCCGGGTGGCGGCCGGCATCGCCTCCCTGGTCCTTGCGGCCTGCGCGGCCTTCGTCGCCGTCGTGGCGGCCACCGGCAACGACACCCGCACATCCGCCGCCTCCGTTCAGGTCGCACAGGACGGCAAGATGATCGCGCATCCCTGGGGCACCGAGATCCCGGTGTCGCTGTCCGGGCTGCGGGCCGGCAGCACCTACCGGCTGATGACGGGCAACGCCAGCGGCGAGCGGGTGCAGGCCGGCAGCGTACGGGCGAGCGGGCAGGGCGAAGCCCCACTGCGCGTGCGCCTGACCACGGCCATGAGCAAGGACGCCATCGCCACGCTGTACGTCCAGGACGCGGACGGACGCTTCGTCGCCCAGGCCCCCGCGGGACCGCGCAGCAGGACCTGACACGGGGCGGCATCCCGCCCCGTCCCCAACCACCCCTTCATTGGGGCCGGTTGCATACCGGCCCCCCTTCAACGCGCCCATCGGTGCGCCTTATCTGGAGGTTTATCAGTGTTTTCCATCAGAAGGATCGCCGGTGTCACCGCGATGCTGACCGGCATCGGCGCGACGGCACTCGGGGCAGTGAGCCTCGCCGAGGCCCAACCATCGCACCCGGCCTCCGGTCGTCACGGCGGAGCGAAGACCACCGCTGGTGACGTTACGTCGGCCAACGCGCCCATATCGGGCCGCGACCGCGTGTACACCGCCGACCAGACCTCCAACACGGTCACGGTCATCGACCCGTCCGCCAACAGGACGCTCGGCACGATCCCCCTCGGAGCCCAGCGTCTGGGGGCCACGCTCAGCCCGCAGTACACCGGAAAGGTGGGCGTGCACGGCCTGGCCTTCTCCCGTGACCACCGACGTCTCGGCGTGGTGAGCGTCACGAGCAACACCGTCAACATCATCGACACGGCCACCAACAAGGTCGTCAACGAGACCGACGTCGGCCGTGCCGCCCACGAGGGCACCTTCACCGCGGACGGCAAACAGTTCTGGGTGGCCAACCGCGGACGCGACAGCGTCACGGTCGTCGACGCCGTGCGCGGAGGCGTCGTCACCGACATCAAGGTCGGCCCCGGCCCGTCCAAAGTGCTGCTCAGCCCCGACGGCAGGACGGCCTACGTCAACCACATCAGCGCGCCCGAGATCACCGTCGTCGACGTGCGCACCCACAAGGTCCGCTCCACCATCAAGGGCCTCGGGGACGCCTTCTCCTCCGACGCGGCGATCTCACCCGACGGCACGCAGCTGTGGGCATCGCACAAACGCGCGGGCCTGACCAGCGTCATCGATCTCAACAACCGCAGGGTCACGGCCGTACTGAAGACCGGCCCTGACTCCAACCACCCCAACTTCGCCCGCACGAAGAACGGCTCGTTCGCCTATCTGACCGTGGGCGGTCTCGATCAGACCCTCGTCTACCGCCGCACCCCGGGCCGCACACCGAAGCTGGTGACCCGCATCCACCACACCAAGCACGCACCGCACGGCATGTCGCCCAGCGGAGACGGCACCCGCATGTACGTGGGCATGGAGAAGTCCGACGCCGTCGACGTCATCGACACCGCGACCAACAAGGTGACCGACACGATCGACGTCGGCCAGGAGCCCCAGGCCCTGGTGTACGTGCCCGACGCGGCGCCCGCCGGATCCGCCGCCAACCTCGGCCGCCAGGGCCTCGGTGACGCACCCCGCAACGTGCCCACCACCCTGCCCGACGGAACGGCGGGCGAGCCCATGCGCCCGGACAACAAGGGACGCCGCCTCGAAGCCACGGTCCGGCGCGTCAGCGGACTCGGCATGATCCAGCTCCAGGCCCGCGACCTGCAGCCGACCTCCACCTACCGGGCATACGCGGTCCAGAAGGACGGCAGCAGGACACCCCTGCTGTCCTTCACCACGGACTCCTCGGGCAACGCCGCCCAGGTCCTGGCCTTCGCCGACTTCACCGGCGAGAGCGTCGCCCTCATGTCCCAGGGCAAGGCCACCGAGCAGACTCTGGCCCGGATGTCGGACATGGCCGCCTCCCTGCACCACGGCTCGGACAGCACCGTCGAGGCTGCCGACCTCCTGTACTGCGACTGCTGCTGAAAGGCCGCACGCCACCATGACACGCACACCTCACACGCGCCCCAGCCGGCGCGCACTCCGGACGACCGCGGTCCTGGCGACGGCCGCGGGAGCGCTCCTCCTGCTCACGGGAACCGCCTCGGCGCACGTGCGGGTGTTTTCCGAGGGCGCCAAGGAGGGAAGCCCGGCCACGCTGCGGTTCCGAGTCCCCTCCGAGAAGGCGGACACCACCACCGTACGCGTCGACGTCACCCTCCCGACCGGAGTCACGTCCACCGGAGCACCACCGCCCTCCGGATGGACACGCAAGGAGATCCCCGCCACCGAGGGCCGGGCGGCCCACGTCGTGTGGACCGCCACGGCAGGCCACGAGCTCAAGCCCGACCAACACCGCTACTTCGACGTACGGGTGGGACCGCTGCCGAAGAAGCCGAGCATCGCCTTCGACGTGGCCCAGACCTACGCGGACGGCACCGTGGCGAACTGGAACCAACCGCCGAGGGGCAGCAAGGAACCGGACTTCCCGGCAGCCGTACTGGTCCTCGACGCCGCTGCCGCCAAGGCCGGGCAGGCCCCGGGGCACGTGACGGTACAGCCGACGCCGACGCCCACTCGGGCGACCGCGCCGACTCCGACTCCGGCGGCTGCCGGGGACGAAGGGACGGGCGGGGTGCCGTGGCTTCCCTGGGCCGTAGCAGGCGCCGCCGTCGTGGGCGCAGGTGCGGTGGTGGTGGCACGCCGCAGAACGGCTCACGACACAACGGGACCGGTGCAGCCGTGAAGAGGTGACCGAGTCGCATCAAAGTTGACCATCTGGGCACACGTTCAGCATGCCGACAGGTCAATCGGATGATGGGCGGCACGCCTCAAGCGAGGCTGTTGCCGACGCCCGTGAGCGGATGGCTGACGCCCGTGAGCGCATGGCCGACGAGCGTGAACGCGCGGCCGACCACCGGGAGGGCATGGCCGACGAGCGGGAGGGGCGGCTCGCCGAGTGGGAGGGGCGGCTGGACGCGCGGGCTCGCAAGCTCGGGCGTACGACCGCCGGAGCGCGGCAGCGTTCGTACGAGGCGGTTGAGCGGTCCCGGAAGCTGATGCGGAGCAGTCAGGACCGACTGGACCGCAGTGAAGCGGCACTGCACCGCGCGGACGCGCGCGACACCAGGGAGCAGCAGGCCATCGAGGGCGAGGTGGCGGACTCCCGCGCGCGTCAGGCCAGCGAAGGGCCTGCACCGCGGGAGGTGCTGGAAGCCAGGGTGCTCCGCCTGCAGCAGCAGTTGGCGCACGTCCAGTTCGCGCTGGGCACTACCCAGGCCGCGCTGGCCGATGAGTACGAGCGGCTTGCCCGGGAGGAGCCCCAACAGGCGGCTGAGTACCAGCGTCACGCCGAGCGGGCTCGCCTGGCGGCGGCCGGCCTTCTCGCCCCCGAGTCGGCCGACGAGGGCCGCGGCTGAGGAACCGCAATGTGAAGCAGACCGCCCAAGGAGCAAGAGGCGGCAGGTCAGCCGACCGTACGGCGCGGCTGCCCGGTCCAGCCGTACTCCGGTTGGCGCCCTGACGTGAAGCGAGTGCAACTGGCCGAGCCGGAGAGGGAGTTGGCCGTATCGCCTCCCGGTGCGCTCCGCCCACCGTCCGAGTGATTCTCCGACCGAGCCGATCCGGTTTCCACCTCGCCGGTGCCATCATCAGCAGACGTGTCGCTTCGTTCCTTTCGAGTAGAAAGAACCCTCCCAGTGCGCCTTCCCCTCCTCGTCCGCGTCATGACCGCCGGCTGCGCTGCCGCTGCCCTGCTGTCGTCCGGACCTGCTGCCGTCGCGACGTCGGCCCCCGTGCTGCCGGTGGAATGCACCGGTACCTCCAAGATCGAGTCCGACGGGCTCAAGCCGCAGCCGACGCCACAGACGTACCAGGGAACACGGAGCTATGTCTGCTCGGGAGGCGACCTCCTTGCCCCGACCGCGGTCCAGTCGGTGGTCGAAGGAACGGCCAACAGCAGCTGCACCAAGCTGAGCGCCACCACCCGCGAGACCTTGACCTGGCCTGACGGGACGACGAGCGAGATCGAGATCCCCATCGAGGTGGCCATCGAGCCGGACGCGGTCGACGTCCGTGCGACCGGCACCGTCATGAGGGGCAAGTACGCCGGTGCCGGTGTCACCAGCACCTTCCCGATGCCCCCTTGTGGCCTGCCCGGCAAGGTCGAGGGCCCAGCCGCCCTGACCATCACGCCGACCGCGTCAGTCGCTTGAGTTCGACGCCGCATCCCACCACGCACAGGAAGACTGCACCCCATGACTGACCTGCAGGTCTCAGAAGCCCCGAAGGCGCGCGTCTTCGCCATGCTCGACATGGACGGAGACGGATTCGCCTCCCGGCACGACTACTTCGTCCGGATCGAACGGGCGGTGAAGGCGACCGGACGCGCCGCCGACGACCCGCTCGTCCTTACCGCCTACGCCACGGGCGAGCGGGCCTGGGCGGCCATGGACGCCAACGGCGACGGCATCATGACGTTCGAGGAGTACGCGGCCTGGGTGGACGCCGAGAAGTTCGACACCCTCTGCAAGTACGCACTCAGCGCACTGTTCGACCTCGTCGACGCAGACCAGGACAACCATCTGAACCGGTCCGAGTTCACGACGCTGCGCGAAGCACTGGGCAATCCGGTCGGCAAGTCCGATGCCGCCTTTGCCGCACTGGACGCCGACAAGGACGGTCGTGTCAGCCGCGACGAGTACCTGGCAGCGATCCGTGCCTACATCACGGGCGAAGGGTCGCCGATGGGCGAAGCCCTGTACTAGAGAGCGTATGTGACGGTGATCGAGGGTCGCCCGTGTGAGGTCCTTGATCCAGATCGCGAGGGCGGCTCACACGGCTCGATCACGGCTCGATCACGGCTCGACACAGGCGCTAGGACAGGAGCCGTGCCAGGCCCGTGGCGAGTCCGCCCCGCCAGCACGCGTAGTCGTGGCCGCCGTTGAACTCCTCGTACGACACCTCATAGCCCCGCTCCCGCAGGACGTCGCGGAAGCGGCGGTTCTCGGCGAGGAGCATCCACTCCTGGAGGCCCACCTCGAGGTGGAGGCGGACGGGGCGGTGCGGAGTGGTGGCGTACTGGCGGGTGAGCCACTCCGCGCCGTGCTCCTCGTCGTCGGGCCACCAGAACGATCCGGACTGCGAGAGGGCGCGGCCGAAGCGGTCCGGGCGGTGGTGGACGGCGTACGCGGCGGTGAGGCCGCCCGCGCTCTGGCCCGCCACGACGGTGCGCTCGGGCCGGGTGTCGGTGCCGAACCGCGAGGCGGCCCACGGCAGCAGCGTGTCCGCCAGCCAGTCGACGAACGGGCCGCTGCACGCGAGGTCCTGGGCGCGGCGGCCCGTGGTGTCGACGAGCAGGGCGACCGTCGGCGGCAGCGCGGCGTCCGCGTGCAGGTTGTCGAGGAGGTCGCCGGCGCCGAGGACCGGGCCCCACATCTCGCCGTCGAGCAGGACGGCGACGGCGTACGGACCGGCCTCGCGGGTGTGGCCGGGCGGCAGGTGGACGGTGACGCGGCGGCCGTCGACCTCGGTCGCCGACGTGCGGCCGCGCGGTGTGTCGGGGCGGCGCGCGGTGTGCGGCTGCGCGGGGGCGTCCGGCAGGGACAGGACGGAGGCGGGGGAGCGGCCGTCGCGGGACGGCAGGGCGGGGGAGGGGTTCAGCGGGTCGGGCACGGCGTCGTCGAGGACGGCGATCCAGGAGGCGCGGTCGGTGCGCAGGATGTCCTCGCGGGAGCCGTGACCGGGGAAGAACTGGTACGAGGCACGGTGGTCGGCCCGCAGGCGGTGGCTGAGCGCCCACACCGACGTGCCGTCCACGCGCCGCATCAGATGGTCCGTCAGGTCCCCGGCGTGCCGGTCCTTGTCGGTGACGGTGTGCAGCAGCGCCAGGACGTCGGTCGCGGGCCGGTCGGGGTCGTCGCGCCACACGAAGGTGACGAGCCGGTGGCCGGGGTCGCCTTCGGGGTCCGGCTCGACCAGCGGGGCGCCCTCGGCCGCGACGCGGAGCCAGAACTCCTGCTCCGCTCCCGGGACCTGGGCGTGGACGGCTCGGCTCAGGGTGCGCAGCAGCGGGCTACGGACGTCGGTCATGGGTCGGATACCTCTCAGGGCGGCGCGCGTGGGGGGCGGGCGGTCAGACGCGGGTGGCGGCCGAGCGGCCGAGCAGCACCCAGAGCAGGAAGGGGCCGCCGAGGACGGTCGTCACGACGCCCACGGGCAGTTCGGAGCCGGAGAACGCGATCCGCCCCAGGGTGTCGGCGGCGACCACGAGCAGCGCACCGGTGAGCATCGACCCGATCAGCGGCACCCGCAGCGGTCCGGCGAGGCGCGACGCGATCACCGGGGACGCCAGGGCGACGAATCCGACGGGCCCGCAGACGCCGACGGCAAGCCCGGCGAGCGCCACCGAGAGCAGCAGACAGATCAGGCGGGTACGGGCCGGGCCTGCGCCCAGCGACGCCGCAGTGTCGTCGTCGAAGCGCAGCACCCCCAGGTGCCGGGCGACGGCAAGCGCCGCGGGGACGAGGACGGCCAGGCCGATGAGGACCGGTACGGCGACGTCGTAGCCGCGTCCGTTGAGGCTGCCCGACGTCCAGACGTACAGGGAGCTGGCGGAGTTGAGGGAGCGCCGGGACAGCACGACCTGGGTGACGGCGGAGGCGAGGGCGGACATCGCGAGGCCCACGACCAGGACCCGGTAGCCGCGCCGGCCCACGCCGCCGGACACGGTGGTGACCACGACGACGGCGACGAGCGCGCCGAGCGGGCCCGCCCACCAGGCGCCGAACGTGCCGGTCGAGCTGAGCGTGGCGGACAGCAGGACGGCCGCGGTGGCGCCGTCGTTGACGCCGAGGAGCTCGGGCGTGGCGAGGCGGTTGCGGGCCAGGGTCTGGGTGAGGCACCCGGCCAGGCCCAGGGCGGCGCCCGCGGCCAGGCCGGCGACGATGCGGCCGAGCCGGAACTTCTGGACGAGCAGCACGTCGAAGCGGTCGCCCTGGCCGAGCACGGCGTGGAAGGTGCGGGCGATGCCCATGTCGCTCTGTCCGGCGTACGCGGACAGGACGACGGCGCAGCCGAGCAGGGCCGCGAGGACCAGGGCGGCGAACGCGGGCCGCCGCGCCACGAGCAGGGACAGCGGGCCGCGGCGCAGGACGAGCAGGCCGTCGCGGTGCGCGCCCCCGCCCTTCACGAGGGCAGGCCCGTCCTGGCGCCCGGGGAGGGCACGGAACGTCGGGAGGACACGGAGAGAGCGGACCGGCAGGGGCAGTCGGCGCTTGGGCCGGGTCGCACTGGCCTCGCCGGTCGCGGGGTCCGTCATGCCCATCGTCGCCATGTGCCGGGAGCGGACGATGGCGATCAGGACCGGTGCGCCGATGAGCGCGACGATGACGGACACCGGTGCCTCGTAAGGCCGGGACACCACGCGGGCGGCGACGTCGGCGGTGGTGAGCACGCCTGCGCCGACGAGCCCGGCGATGACCAGGCGGGCCGGGAGCCGCGGTCCCGCGAGGGTCCGGGCGACGAATCCGGCGAGCAGGCCGAGGAAGGAGACGGGACCGGCGAGGGCCACGGCACCGGCGGTGAGCAGGGTCACGGCCACCGCGACGACGGTACGCGTGAGCGAGGGCCGGTGCCCGAGCCCGCGCGCCAGGTCGTCGCCGAGGGCGAGCGCCGAAAGGGGGCGGACGACCAGCGCGGTGATGATCAGTCCGAGGGCCAGGACCGGGGCGAGCCGGGCCACGTCCCCGTACCCCTCGACGCCCGCGAGCGAGCCGAGCACCCAGAACCGGAAGCGGTCGTAGGTCTCGGCGGAGTTGACCACGATGACGCTGGTGAGCCCGCCGAAGGTGGCGCCGAGCGCCGAGCCCGCGAGGACCAGGCGCATCGGCGATCCGCCGCCGCGCCCCGCGATGAGCAGGACCAGGCCGCTGGCGACGACGGCGCCGGTGAACGCGCAGACCAGGTAGGCGTAGCCGCTGTCGAGGCCGAGGAGGGCGATGCCGGCCACGACGCCGAGCGAGGCGCCCGCGTTCACGCCGAGCAGTCCGGTCTCGGCGAGAGGGTTGCGGGTGACGGCCTGGAGGAGGCAGCCGGCGACGCCGAGTGCGGTGCCGACGAGGACGGCGGTGAGGGTGCGGGGCAGCCGCAGGTCGCCGATCACCAGGGCGAGCCGGGAGTCGTCGCGGGCCCCGCCGCGGTTCAGGAGGTAGTCGAGGGCGCCGCCGGGGCCGACCTCGCCCGCTCCGACGGACAGTGACACGGCACAGAGCAGCAGGACCAGGGCGGTGAGGGCCGTCACGGAGACGAGGACCGTGCGCCGGGGGCGGCGGGACGCCGGGGCTGTGGCCGTGGCGGTGGCGGGAACTCGACCCTGCGGGGGAGTGTCCGTCAACTTCCCTGGTGGCGAGCCCTCTTCGGCGGGGCGTTCCGCGGTGCCCCCGTGCTGCTTGTGCATATGGTGAGGTTAGCCTAACCAAACATGCCGCCCGAAGGGTGGGTGCCGTCGGCCATGCGATCGTCTGTATTAGGTTAGGCTTACCTAACAATCACGGGGGGAGTTGCCCATGCCTGAACACATACCCGGCGCCAGCGCCGCGCTCGCCGACCGAACGGCCCTGGTCACGGGGGCCGGTCAGGGCATCGGCGCGGCGGTCGCCGAGGCGCTCGCCGCCGCGGGGGCCACGGTGGTCGCCACCGACCGCGCCGCCGACGGCGTGGAGAAGCTGGCCGCCGCGTGGTCCGACCGCCTGGCCCGGGGCGCCGACCCCGCGGCCGGAACCCTCACCGCGCACCTCATGGACGTCACCGACGCCGCAGCCGTCGAAGCCGTCGTGGACACCGTCGAGCGCGCGCACGGCCCGCTCGACATCCTCGTGAACGTGGCCGGAATCCTCCGCCCGGGCCCCGCCGCCGAACTCACCGACGCGGACTGGGCGGACACCTTCGCCGTGAACACCACCGGCGTCTTCCACACCTCCCGCGCCGTCGCGACCCGCATGGCCGCGCGCGGCCGCGGCAGCATCGTCACCGTCGGCTCCAACGCCGCGGGAGTGCCCCGCACCGGCATGGCCGCCTACGCCGCGTCCAAGGCCGCGGCGGCGATGTACACCAAGTGCCTGGGCCTGGAACTCGCCCGCAGCGGCGTGCGCTGCAACATCGTCGCGCCCGGCTCCACCGACACCGCCATGCAGCGCGCCCTGTGGACCGACGACGACGCCCCGCGCCGCGTGATCGACGGCGACCCCGCCACGTACCGCACCGGCATCCCGCTGGGCCGCATCGCGGAGCCGCACGACATCGCGGAGGCCGTGCTCTTCCTCGCGTCCGACCGCGCGCGCCACATCACCATGCAGGAGCTCTACGTCGACGGCGGCGCCACCCTCCGCTGACCCGCCCTCCGCCGACCTGCCCCCGGCTGACCCACCCCCTTCGCCGACCCGCCCCCGGCGGCACCACGGCACCCACCCGCACCCTCACCACCCCTCCCCGTACACCCCTCACCACCCCCCTCACCCACGGCCGCACTTCCGTACCCGCGTACGCGAGCGCCGGACCGTGAGAGAAACGGAGTCCCCGTGTCGACGGCACCCGATGTCGCCACACACGTCACCGCCCTGGCCGACCCCGCCCACCCGGCCGTCGGCGCAGCCACCGCGCTCCTGGCCGACTACCGCCCCGGCGCCCGCTTCCTCGGCACCCCCACCCGGACCCTGCTGGGCCAGGGAGTCCACAGCGAAGTGCCGCACGACGACAGACCCTTGGCGGCGCGCGTCGCCCGGACCCTCGCGGAGGCCCGCGCCGCGGGAGCGAAGGCGCCGGTCGTCATCGGCGCGGTGCCCTTCGACCAGACCGCGCCGGCCGCGCTCGCCGTGCCCCGGGCACTGCGGGACGCCCCGCCACTGTCCGCCGACCCGCTGATCGCCCTGCCCGCCGAACCGCCCGCCGCCGTCGACTGGCGCATCCGGCAGGTGCCCGCCCCCGACGCGTACGGCTCCGCCGTCGCCGCCGCCGTGGACCGCATGTGGCGCGGCGAGTTCAGCAAGGTCGTGCTCGCCCGCACCCTCGAACTCGACTCCGCCGCACCCGTCGACGTACCCGCCATGCTCCAGCGCCTGGCCCGCCGCGACCCCACCGGCTACACCTTCGCCCTGCCCACCGGGCCCGAGCGCACCCTCATCGGCGCCAGCCCCGAGCTCCTGGTGTCCCGCCGCGGGCAGCGTGTCGTCGCCAATCCGCTCGCCGGGTCCATCCCGCGCAGCGACGACCTCGCCGAGGACGTGCGCCGGGCCGCCGCCCTGCTGCAGTCGGCCAAGGACCTGCACGAGCACGCGGTCGTCGTCGACGCCGTGCACCAGGCGCTCGCGCCGTACTGCGCGGACATGACCGTCCCCGCCAAGCCCACCCTGATCCGCACCGCCGCCATGTGGCACCTGTCCACGACGGTCACCGGCACCCTCGCGAGCCCCGGGACGTCCGCGCTCGAACTCGCCTGCGCCCTGCACCCCACCCCGGCCGTCTGCGGCACGCCGACCGCCACCGCCCGCGAGGTCATCCGCGACAGCGAACCCTTCGACCGCGGCTTCTTCACCGGCATGGTCGGCTGGGGCGACGCGTCCGGCGACGGCGAGTGGATCGTCACCATCCGCTGCGCGGAGGCGGAGGGCAGCTCCTTGCGCCTGTACGCGGGCGCGGGCGTCGTCGCCGCGTCCGAGCCGGAGGCCGAGACGGCGGAGACCGCCGCGAAGTTCCGCACGTTCCTCGCCGCGGTGGGGGCCGAGCTGTGACCAACGCGTCGCCTGAAGCGCCCACCTGGCCCGCGGAGTTCGCCGAGCGCTACCGCGCCGCGGGCTACTGGCGCGGCGAGACCTTCGGCCGGATGCTGCGCGAGCGGGCCACGGTCCATCCGGACCGGATCGCGATCGTCGACCCCGCCACCGACCGCCGCTGGAGCTACGGCGAACTCGACGCGCGCGCCGACCGCCTCGCCGCGGGCATGACCGCCCGCGGCATCACGGCCGGCGACCGCGTCGTCGTCCAGCTTCCCAACATCGCCGAGTTCTTCGAGGTGATCTTCGCCCTCTTCCGGATCGGCGCGCTGCCCGTGTTCGCGCTGCCCGCCCACCGCGAGACGGAGATCGCCTACTTCTGCCGCTTCACCGAGGCCGCCGCCTACGTCATCGCCGCCGAGCACGGCGGCTACGACTACCGCGCCCTGGCAGCCAGGGTCCGCGCCGACGTGCCGACGCTGCGACACGTGTGGGTCGCCCAGGGCGACCCGGGCGACTTCGAGGCCCTGGCCGACGTGCACGCCGAGCCGGTGGACCTGCCGGGCCCGGCCCCGCACGACCTCGCCTTCCTCCAGCTGTCCGGCGGCAGCACCGGCGTGCCCAAGCTCATCCCGCGCACCCACGACGACTACCTGTACTCGCTGTGGGGCTCCAACGAGCTGTGCGGGGTCGACGAGCACAGCGTCTACCTGTGCGTGCTCCCGGCCGCCCACAACTTCCCGCTGTCGTCGCCGGGAACGCTCGGCGCACTGTACGCGGGCGCCCGGATCGTGCTCTGCCCCCAGCCGGGACCCGACACCGCCTTCCCGCTCATCGAGCGCGAGCGCGTCACCCTGACCGGCCTGGTCCCGCCGCTCGCCCTGCTGTGGACCGACGCGGCGGCCACCACTGCGCACGACCTCAGCAGCCTCGACGTGCTGCTCGTCGGCGGCGCCAAGTTCAGCGAGGAGGCCGCACGCCGCGTACGCCCGGCCCTCGGCTGCACGTTGCAGCAGGTCTTCGGCATGGCCGAGGGCCTGGTCAACTACACGCGCCTGGACGACCCCGAGGAGACCATCGTCACCACCCAGGGGCGGCCCATCTCGCCCGACGACGAGATACGCGTCGTCGACGACGAGGACAACGACCTGCCCACCGGCGCCACCGGACACCTCCTGACCCGCGGCCCGTACACCATCCGCGGCTACTGGAACGCCCCCGAGCACAACGCCCGCTCCTTCACCGCCGACGGCTTCTACCGCACCGGCGACATCGTCCGCCGCACGGACACGGGCCACCTCGTCGTCGAAGGCCGGGCCAAGGACCAGATCAACCGCGGCGGCGAGAAGATCGCCGCCGAGGAGATCGAGAACCACCTCCTCGCCCACCCCGCCGTGCACGACGCCAACGTCGTCGGCGAGCCCGACCCGTACCTCGGCGAGCGCACCTGCGCCTACGTGATCCTGCGGCCCGACGCGGAGCCGCTGAAGCCCGTCGCCATGAAGAGGTTCGTCCGGGGGCGGGGCCTCGCCGCCTACAAGGTCCCCGACCGCGTGGAGTTCGTCGACGCCTTCCCCCGGACCGGCGTGGGCAAGATCTCCAAGAAGGACCTGAGGAACACCGCCGCACAGCGGCCCGCCGCCTCCTGACCCGATCCGAACGGAACGCACCACACCATGGCCCTGCCCGCCATCACCCCCTATCCCATGCCCACCGCGGCCGACCTGCCCGCCAACCGCGTCGACTGGACGGTGGACCCCGCGCGCGCCGTGCTCCTCGTGCACGACCTGCAGAACTACTTCCTGTCCGCCTACGACGCCGAGGCCGCCCCGGTCCCCGAACTCCTCGCCAACGTAACGGCGTTGAAGGAGCGCGCCGCCGCCCTCGGCATCCCCGTCGTCTACACCGCGCAGCCCGGCGGCCAGACCCCCGCCGAACGCGGGCTCCAGCAGGACTTCTGGGGTCCCGGCCTGCCCGACGACGCGCACGCGGCGGCCATCGCCGACCGCGTCGCGCCGGGTCCTGACGACCAGGTCCTGACGAAGTGGAAGTACAGCGGATTCGTCCGCACGTCGCTGGCCGACGACCTGCGCGCCCAGGGGCGCGACCAGCTCGTCATCACCGGCGTGTACGCCCACATCGGCGTCCTGATGACGGCCTGCGACGCCTGGATGCGCGACATCCAGGCCTTCGTGGTGGCCGACGCCGTCGCGGACTTCTCCGCCGACGACCACGCGATGGCGCTGCGCTGGGCCGCGGGCCGCTGCGCCGTCGTCACCACCACCGCCACCGTCCTCGAAGGGAACTGAACCCCCGTGCCCCTGACCGTTCCCCTGACTCTGGAACAGCTGCGCGCGGACGTCGCCGACGTCCTGGGCGAGGACGTCGCCGACATCCCCCTGGACGAGGACCTCGCCGACTACGGCCTGGACTCGGTACGCCTGATGACGCTCGTCGGCCGTTGGCGCGACACCCACGGCGTGGACGTGTCCTTCGCCGACCTCGCGGAACGCCCCGCGGTCGAGGAGTGGGCGGCGCTGCTGAAGCTCTCGGCCTGACGGAACGTCAGAAGTAGGCCCGCGGCGGCGAGATGGTCTACACCCTTGACTGGTATAGACCAAGCGGGTTGACTGCGCCCAGTCCCTCTCGGCCCCCACCGTGGCTCGCCGCCGCACCGAGGAGTGAACACCTTGAACGAGCGCAAGCACGCCCGTCCGACGTACTCCCCGCCCCAGGAATCCGGCCGTCACCAGCCTCGCCGCGCAGCCGTCCGCACCCGTGAACGCGCCCGGCGGCTACGGCCGTTGCTCGCCGGGGCGGCGGCCGCAGGAACGACCGCCCTGCTGGCCGTCCTGCTCCCTGTCGCACCCGCGACCGCCGCCCCCACCGGAGCGGCCCCCGCCGCCGCGCCCGCCTGCGCGGCGGCGTGGGACTCCGGCGCCGTCTACACCAATGGCGGCACCGCCTCCCACGGAGGCCACAACTGGCAGGCCAAGTGGTGGACGCGGGGCGAGGCGCCCGGCACCACCGGAGAGTGGGGCGTCTGGGTGGACAAGGGTGAGTGCGGCACCGGCGGCGGTAACCCGGACCCGGACCCCTCGGGCTTCGTCGTGAGCGAGGCCCAGTTCGAGCAGATGTTCCCGAACAGGAAGCCCTTCTACACGTACAAGGGCCTGGTCGACGCGCTGAAGTCCTACCCGGACTTCACCCACACCGGCAGCGAGACGATACGCAAGCGGGAGGCCGCCGCCTTCCTGGCGAACGTCAGCCACGAGACCGGCGGACTCGTCCACGTGGTCGAGCAGAACCAGGCCAACTACCCACACTACTGCGACAAGACCCAGCCCTACGGCTGCCCCGCGGGCAACGACGCCTACTACGGACGCGGCCCCATCCAGCTGAGCTGGAACTTCAACTACAAGGCCGCGGGCGACGCGCTCGGCATCGACCTGCTGAACAACCCCTGGCTGGTGGAGCGCGACCCGGCCGTGGCCTGGCAGACCGGGCTCTGGTACTGGAACACCCAGAAGGGCCCGGGCACGGTGACCGGCCACCAGGCCATCGTCGACGGCCACGGCTTCGGCGAGTCGATCCGCAGCATCAACGGCACGCTGGAGTGCAACGGCGGCAATCCGGCCCAGGTCAAGAGCCGGGTCGACCGCTACAAGCAGTTCGTGCAGATCCTCGGTACGACACCGGGTGACAACCTCACCTGCTGACCCACCGTCACACCGCCGGGCCGTAGCGGCATCCCGCTACGGCCCGGCGGCCGTGGGCGGCGGCGGCACCGCGGGCCGGAAGCTGACGCAGCCGTCGCCGGCTTGACGGTTAGTCACACTTTGCCCATCGGGTGCTACTCTCCGTTGCTGTTCCGTCATCATGAGCAACGTACAGAGGTCCATGTGAAGGTCGTCTGCGTCGGAGGCGGGCCCGCCGGCCTGTATCTCTCCATCCTGCTGAAGCGGCAGGACCCGTCCGCCGAGGTCACCGTGTACGAGCGCAACCCGGAGGGTTCCACCTACGGCTGGGGCGTCACGTACTGGCGCGAACTGCTCGACAAGCTCCACGCGCACGACCCCGATTCGGCGCGCGCCGTGGAGGAGCACTCGGTCCGCTGGAACTCCGGCGTCGCCCATGTGCGGGAGCTGACGACCCGCCACCACGGCGACGAGGGCTTCGGCATCGGCCGCCACCGGCTGCTCGGCATCCTCGCCTCGCGGGCCCGCGCACTCGGCGTACGGCTCGAGTTCGCACAGGAGGTCACCCCCGGTGATCCGCGCTGCGACGCCGACCTGGTCGTGGCGGGCGACGGCCTCCACAGCGCCCTGCGCACCCAGGACGCGGGGCACTTCGGCACCGAGATCAAGGCCGGGCGCAACCAGTACATCTGGCTCGGCACCCCGAAGGTCTTTGACGCCTTCACCTTCGCGTTCGTGGAGAGCGACCACGGCTGGATCTGGTGCTACGCCTATGGGTACGGCCCCGAGGGCAGCACCTGCGTCGTCGAGTGCGCCCCCGAGACCTGGACCGGACTCGGCCTCGACCGGGCCGACGAGGCCGAGGGGCTCGCCCTGTTGGAGAAGCTCTTCGCCGACCTCCTCGACGGCCACCCCCTGATCGGCCGCTCCGCCTCCCACGGCCGGGCCCAGTGGCTGACCTTCCGCACCCTCACCAACCGCACCTGGCACCGCGACAACGTCGTCCTGCTCGGCGACGCCGCCCACACCACGCACTACTCCATCGGCGCGGGCACGACCCTCGCCCTCGAAGACGCCATGGCCCTCGCCGGAGCCCTGCGTACCCAGCCGGACCTCCCGCGCGCCCTCGCCGCCTACGAACAGGAGCGCAAGTCCGCCCTCCTGTCGATCCAGAGCGCCGCCCGCCACAGCGCCCAGTGGTACGAGCACCTGCCGCGCTACATCGACCTGCCGCCGCACCGCATGTTCGCCCTGCTCGGCCAGCGCCACTCCCCGCTGCTGCCCTACGTGCCGCCCCAGCTGTACTACGGACTCGACAAGACCGCCGGACAGCTCAAGGCCCTGCGCCGCCTCAAGCGCTGGCTGGGCCCGAGGCTCGCCCGGACCCTGCAGAAGGGCCGGGCCGGATGACGCCGGCGAGGGTGGCGGTCACGACCCTGCGGACCGTGTCGGCCCCCGGCGGGGCGCCCGTGCGGTCGGCGAAGAGCAGATGGCCGGTGCCGATCAGCATGGGCGCGAGGGTGTCGATGTCGGCCTCCGCGGCGACGCGGCCCAGGTCGCGCTCGGCGGTGAGGTAGGCGGCGATCATGGCCGTGGCCTCCGTGAGGACCGGCAGGCCCGTCGGCGTGGTCCGGCGCAGCCGGGCGCGCAGGCCGTCCCGGGACGTGACGAGGCCGACGATCGCCACGGCGACCGACCCGAACACGTCCGTGAGGGCTCCGGTGAGGTGATCGGCGACGGTGCCGGTCCCGGCCGCGTCGCGCAGGGCGGCGGCCTGGGCGCCGATCCGGCCGACGCGGTCCCGTACGAGCTCGGCGAGGAAGTCGTCGAAGTCGGCGAAGTGCCGGTGCAGGACGCCCTTGGCGCAGCCCGCTTCCGTGGTGACCGCCCTGCTGGTGAGCGCGCTCGGCCCGTCCCGCAGCAGGACGCGCTCGGCGGCGTCGAACAGCTGCTCCCGCGCGTCGCGCAGGGCCACCCCAGTCGGCATGCCACCCGTCCTTCCTCTTCCGGTGTCCTGTCCACCCGTTGACGAGTGGGCGAGTGCCCACCATAGTGGGCGCATGCCCACTATACCGTCGGGGCGCACGCCTCAGAGCGCACAAGAACCGCATCAGGAACGACAGTTGGCGGAGTCGTTCGGCGCCGACGCCGCACGCTACGACCGGACCCGCCCCCACTACCCGGACGCCCTGGTACGGGCGGTCGTCGCCGCGAGCCCGGGGCCCGACGTCCTCGACGTCGGCTGCGGCACCGGCATCGCGGCCCGGCAGTTCCAGGCGGCCGGCTGCACGGTCCTCGGCGTCGACGTCGACGCGCGGATGGCCGCGTACGCGCGCCGCGGCGGCGTCGCGGTGGAGGTGGCCGCGTTCGAAGCCTGGGACCCGGGCGGCCGCGCGTTCGACGCCGTCGTCGCCGGGCAGACCTGGCACTGGATCGACCCGGTCGCGGGAGCGGCCACAGCGGCCCGCGTGCTCAGGCCCGGTGGATGCCTGGCCCTGTTCTGGAACGTCTTCCAGCCGCCGCCCGCCCTGGCGGAGACCTTCTCCGCGGTCCACCGCCGCGTCCTGCCCGACGCACCCCGCAACCCCTGGACGCCCGCCGCCCGTGACGGGTACGCGCCGGTGTTCACCCAGGTCACCGACGGCATCCGCCGGACGGAGGCGTTCGACGCACCGCGCCGGCAGCACTTCGACTGGGAACGGTCCTACACCCGGGACGAGTGGCTCGACCAACTGCCGACCGGCGCGGACGCCGCCCAGATCCCCTCGGCCCGACTGGCGGAACTGCTCACGGAAACGGGGGCCGTCATCGACGCGCTCGGCGGCAGCTTCACGATGCCGTACCGGGCGGTCCTGATCACCGCGGCGCGGACCGACACCCCCTAGCGGGCCACCGGTATCCCACCGGTGCGATCATGGCCGGTCATGAGCACTGGCAGAGGCACCGCCGACGGCGCCGACGTGGCGGACAAGGAGCGGGACGCGGAAGGGTGGCCGGACCTACCCGGCGACACCGCGCTCACCATCAGGCTCCCCGAGGCCGACCCCCTGGTCCGCGCCGGGTTCCCCGCCCATGTGACCGTCCTCTACCCCTTCCTGCACGAGAGCCGCATCGACGCCACGGTCCACCAGGACCTGTGCGACCTGTTCGCCGGGCACGACGCCTTCGCCCTCACGCTCGCCGAGTTCGGCCGCTACCCCGGGGTGCTGTACCTCGACCCGTGGCCGCACGAGCCGGTCGAGGCCCTCACCAAGGACCTCACCCTGCGCTGGCCCGACGCGGTGCCCTACCGGGGGATCTTCGGCGCCGGGCTCGCCCCGCACGTGACCGTCGCGAACAGCGAGGGCCCCGCGACCCAGGACGCCGCGTACGACGCCCTGCAGGCCGAACTCGCCCCCGCGCTCCCGCTGACCTGCCCCGTGCACGAGGTCCGGCTCATCGTCTGGGACGGGGCGCGGTGGCGGGACCGGGCCGCGTACCCGCTCAGGGCCCTTCTGATGGATCTCCCAGAAGGGCCCTAACCGCTGAGCCTGCCGCGCAGATCCTCCGCGGACGGGTGGCCGATCTCGTCGGCGACCGCAAGGGCCTGCGCCCAGGTGCCGCGGGCCGCGTCGAGGTCACCGGCCGCCAGCTGGGTCTCGCCGAGGTGGCAGAGGATCTCCGTCTCGCCGTAGCGCTCGCCGAATGCCCGCTCCAGGGCGAGGGCCCGCTCGTAGCAGCGCACGGCGTCGGCGTACGCGCCGAGGTGGTGGTGCGCGTAGCCGAGGCTGTCCCACGCGCCCGCCTCGGCGCGCCGGTCGCCGATCTCCTGGTTGACGGCCACGGCCTGGCGGCAGTGGTCGAGGGCCTGGCGGTAGTCGCCGAGCATCGCACGCAGCCAGCCGGCGTTGTTGAGCGCCTTGGCCTGCCCGGCGCGGTGGCCCGTGCGCCGGTAGAGGTCCAGGGCCCGTTCGTTGTGGTCGAGCGCGTCGCGGCCGCGCTCCTGGCGGTCGCACACCCAGCCGAGGCCACGGTGGGCGTGGGCCTGTCCGACCAGGTCGCCCACCTGCTCATAGAGGTCGAGGGCGTGGCGGAAGTGCCGGTGCCCCTCGTCGAGGCGGCCCGTCTGGAGGTGGACGCTGCCGAGGCTGCGGTGCGCCCCCGCCTGCCGGGACCGGTCGTCGAGGCGCCGTGCGGCGTCCAGGGCGGTGTGCTGGCTGTCCGCCCAGTCCTGCCAGTGGCCGCGGGAGTCGAAGTACGGTTCGAGGGACCGGGCCAACTGCCAGGCGTGCGCGTCCAAGCGGGCCTCGAAGGCGGCCTGGAGGGTGGCGAGCAGCACGGTGTGCTCGGCGGTGAACCAGGCCAGGGCCGCGTCGTGGTCCGCCGGATCGAGCGCCGCGACGCCGGGTCTGGCCGTGGGCAGCGGGATGCGGTCGCCCTGCGGGTCGAGCCGTCCGGCGGCGGCATGGGCGGTGCGGAGGGAGAAGTCCACCAGTCTGCGCAGCGCCTCCTCGGTGTCCTCGGCCCGGGACGAGCGCGCCCGCTCGGCAGCGTAGAGGCGGACCAGGTCGTGCATGCGGTAGCGGCCGGGGACCTGCTGCTGTATCAGGTGCGCGGACTGCAGGCGGTGCAGGAGCGCGCGGACGCGGGAGCGGGGCAGGGCGGTGAGGCTGGCGGCGCCGCCCAGGCTGATGTCGGGCCCCGGCGCGAGGCCGAGCAGCCGGAACGCACGCGCGGACTCCGGATCGAGCGTGCGGTACGACGCGGCGAACACCGCCCGCAGGTCGGCGGTGATGTCGCCGGTGTCCAGGGCGTCGAGCCGGGACTGCGTCGCGTGCAGTTCGGCCGCGAGGTCGGCCAGGGACACGTCCGGGTGCGCCGTGGCGTGGACGGCCAGGATGCTGATGGCGAGCGGCAGGCCCGCGCAGTGGCGCAACAGGGCGGCTGCCGCGTCGGGTTCGGCGGCCACGCGGTCGGCGCCGAGGTGGCGCAGCAGCAGGGCGTGGGCCTCGGGGTGGGGGAGGACGTCCAGGGCGAGGGGGCGGCCGTTGTGGGCGGTGGTCAGGCCTGCCAGGCGGCTGCGGCTGGTGACCAGGACGGTGCAGGTGGGGCTGCCGGGCAGCAGCGGGACGACCTGGGCGGTGTCGCGGGCGTTGTCCAGGACGACGAGCAGGTGCTTGTCGGCGGTCAGGCTGCGGTAGAGCCCGGTCTGGGCGTCGAGGTCCGTGGGGATGTCCGTGGCGTCCGTACCGAGCGCCTCCAGGAAGCCGCGCAGTGCCGTCTGCGGGGTGACGGGCGTGCCGACCGGGTCGAAGCCGCGCAGGTTGACATACAACTGGCCGTCGGGGAAGCGCTTGTGGTTCTCATAGGCCCACTGGAGGGCGAGCCAGGTCTTGCCGATGCCGCCGGTGCCGCCGATCGCGGAGATCACCACGGTGCGGTCCCGCTCGGCGGCCCGGGGCACGAGCAGGCGGTCCAGGAGGGTCAGTTCACGCGCGCGGCCGGTGAACAGCGGGGGCGGCGGAGGCAGTTGGCGCGGGATGGGTACGGATGCCGGTGCGGACCGGGCGGCGGGCGCGTCCAGGGCGGGGTCGGCGCCGAGGATCTGCTGGTGCAGCAGGCGCAGGGCCGGGCCCGGGTCGGTGCCTAGCTCCTCGGCCAACTGCCGCCGGACACCGTCGTAGTGGCCCAGGGCGTCGGCGGCTCGCCCGCCGCGGTACAGGGCGAGCATCAGCTGTCCCGCCGCACGCTCGTCGAGGCCGTGCCGTTCGGCGCGCGTGGACAGCAGCGGCAGCAGCCGGTCGTGCCGGCCGAGGCCCAGCTCGTGGTCGTACAGGTCCGCTTCGGCGGCGAACTTCTCGCGCCGCAGCGTCTCGCGCACGGCGTTGAACCACGGAGTGTCGATGCCCGCGAAGGCCTCGCCCCGCCACAGGCCGAGCGCCTGCTCGAAGAGGCGCACGCACTGGGCGGCGTCGTCGCCCGAGCGGGCCCGCGCGATCAGCTCGCGGAAGCGGTGCAGATCCACCGCGGTCGCCGCGCTCTCCAGTACGTAGCCGCCGCTGCGCCGCAGCAGGCGCACCCGGTGCCCCTCGCCGTCGACGGAGCCGTCACTGCCGCTGTCGCCGTCACTGCCACTGTCGAGCGTGCGGCGCAGGCGCGACACATAGCTGTAGAGCGTGCCCTGACAGCGCTGCGGAGGGTGCTGGCCCCAGATCCGGTCCACCAGCTGACCCACCGCCACCACCTGGTTCACGTCGACGAGGAGCGCCGCCAGGACGCTCTGCTGCCGTGCGTGGCCCACGCCCAGCCGCCGACCGTCGATCCGAGCCTCGACCGACCCCAGTAAGCCGAACTCCACCGCCATGCCTGCCCCCGCGTGCTCGCCCCGTCCGCGTCCGCCGACCGTATCCGCGAAGCACCGCGCCGACCAGGGGATTCAAGGCTTCCGCAAGGTTTCCGGCAGCCCGGGCCCGCATCGTGAGGACCAGCGCCGGAAGGGCCGCAACGGCCACGGCGGGGGGAAGCGGCCGGGCGTCGGGGGCGCCCGGCCGCACACGGAGGGAGACGGGGCGTGGAGGTTCAGTACGAGGCGTTCTGCGCGGCCGATCCGGACTTCTACGACCGCCACGGCCACGACCTCACGGACGAGGCCCTCTTCCCGCCCTTGCGCGAGGCCGCGGCGCCCGACGGCTGGCGGCGGATCGTGGAGCGCAGCTGGGTGTACTACCAGCCGCCCGGCGCGCGCCTGCCGGTCCAGGGGTGGAAGGTCCACGTGTCGGCCACCGTCGACCGGTCGGCCGACGTCGTCCGGCAGGTGTACGACTACTGCGTCGGCCGCGCGCTGACGTTCAAGGTGGTGCCCGGCGCCCGCGAGTACCAGCGGCGCAACGCCAAGTACGCGGAGCGGGCCGGCAGCGGCAAACTCGCCACGATCTACCCGCGGGACGAGCGGGAGCTGCGCACCACCGTCACCGAGCTCGGGGATCTGCTCGACGGCACCCCCGGCCCGTACATCCTCAGCGATCTGCGCTGGGCGCAGGGACCGGTCTACGTCCGCTACGGCGCCTTCGCCCCGCGCACCGTCACCGGTCCCGACGGGCGGGAGACCGGGGCGATCGAGGACGCCGACGGCACCCTGGTGCCCGACCCGCGCGGCCCGGTGTTCAGCGTCCCCGACTGGGTGGAGCTGCCCGCGTTCCTCCGGCCGGAGCTCGACCGCCGCAACGCCACCCGCGTCGACCACCTGCCCTTCGAGGTCGTCGGCGCCCTGCACTACTCCAACGGCGGTGGCGTGTACGAGGGCCGGATGACGGCCACCGGGGAGAAGGTGGCCGTGAAGGAGGGGCGGCCCCACGCCGGGGTGGACCGCGCCGGCCGGGACGCCGTGGCCAGGCTGCGGCTGGAGCGCGACATCCTGCGGCGCCTCGCCGGTCTCGCGGCCGTGCCCGCGCTGAAGGGCTATCACGACGCGGCCGGGCACGAGTTCCTGGTCGAGGAGTTCGTCGCGGGCGAGCCCCTGTTCACCGCGGTCGCCCGGCGCAACCCCCTGGTGGACGACGTCCCGCCGAGCCCGCGGCGCCGTGCCGCGTTCCGCGACTGGGCGATGTCCGTGTGGGAGCGCGTCGCGGAAGCCGTGCACGCCATGCACCGGCGCGGAGTCGTCTTCGGCGACCTGCACCTCTACAACATCCTGTGCCCGACACAGGACGAGGAGGCGGCCGGGGCGCGGCAGATACGGCTCATCGACTTCGAGGCGGGCTGGTTCCTTGCGGACGGCGGCCGCCAGGTGATGGCCAACCCGGGCTTCGGCGCGCCGCGCGACCGCCGCGGCGTGGACGTCGACCTGTACGCGCTCGCCGCCCTCAAGCTCGCGGTGTTCGCCCCGCTGACCTCGCTCGTCCCACTGAACCGCGCCAAGGCGGCCCAGCTCGCCGGGGTGATCGCCGACCGCTACGACGTGCCGGAGCAGTGGTTCGCCGACGCCCTGGAGACTCTCACCGAGCGCCCGTCGCCCGCGGCTCCCGTACCGTGCCGGGTCGACTTCGGCCCCGCCGCGTGGGCCGAGGTGCGGGCCTCCCTCGCGGCGGCCGTCGGCGCCAGCTGCACGCCCGAGCGCGACGACCGGGTCTTCCCCGGCGACATCGCCCAGTTCCTCCACGCCGACGCGGGGCTCGGCCTCGCGCACGGCGCGGCCGGGGTGCTGTGGGCGCTGCGGACGGCGGGAGCGCCCGGCGTCCCGGCGGCGGAACGGTGGCTGCTGGACCGCGTGCACCGGGACGAGGCGGACGGCCGGGTCGGCTTCTACGGTGGGCGGCACGGTATCGCGTACGCCCTGTGGGACCTGGGCCACCAGGACGCGGCTGCGGACGTCCTGGCCCGGCTCCCGGAGGCCGCGGCCGCAGAGACCGGCACCGACACCGCCACCGGCACCGCCACTGACCTCAGCCTCGCCGAGGGGCTCTCCGGCATCGGCCTGAACTGGCTGCACTTCGCCCGCGCCTGCGGCGACGACCGCTACCTGAAGCGGGCGCTGGACACCGCGGACCGCGTGTGCGGCCGGCTGGGCGACGTGACGGATGTCGCCGAGACCAGCGGCGGCGCCCATCCCCAGGCAGGGCTGATGCGGGGCTCTGCGGGCCCGGCCCTGTTCCTGACGGCGCTCTACGAAGAGACCGGTGAGCCCCGTTACCTGGACGCGGCGGCGGTCGCGCTGCGTCAGGACCTGCGGCGCTGTGCGTACTCGGAGGGCGGCGCGCTCTTCGTCAACGAGGGGTTCCGCCTCATGCCCTATCTGGCCGCGGGCAGCGCGGGCGTCGGTATCGCCATCGACCGCTACCTGACGCACCGCCAGGACCCGGAGTTCACGTCCGCGCTCACGGCGATCCGGCGCGCGGTCGTCCCGTCCTTCTGCCCCTTCCCCGGCCTCTTCGAGGGCGCGGCGGGCCTGCTGCTCTTCAACGCCCACCACGCGGGCGACCCGGGCGCCGCCGCCCGGCAGGCCCCCATCCTCGACTGGCACGTCCTCGACTGGCGGGGCCACATCGCCTTCCCCGGCACGAACCTGCTGCGCATGTCGATGGACCTGGCGACCGGCGGGGCGGGCGTCCTGCTGTCCCTGGCCGCCGTCCACGCGGGGGAGCGGAGAACGGCACGGCGTCCGACCTTGCCGTTCCTGCTGCCCCCTGAGTCTCGGGCGGACCCCGCGGGGCCGAGCCTGAGCCCAGCCACCGCTAGCCGTGAGAGGAGGTGACACGACATGGCCATCTATGACCTTCAGGGTCTGGGCGCCGAAACGACCGCTGATCTGGGGGAACTGAGCAACAGCAACGCCAGCAGCATGTTCTGCTGCGTCCCGTCCCCGAACCACAGCTCCTGGTCGATCACCTGTCGCGACTGCTGAGCCGCGCCCACACCAGGAACGGCCGGCCGCTCCGGAACCCGTCCGGGGCGGTCGGCCCACCCTCCCCATCCCTCACCACTCCTCACTGGAAGGCGGAAGTCCATGCCGCGGCGGCGACTGCTCGGCGTCCTGCGCCCCCACCCGGCCCGCGTCACGCTCCTGGTCGTCCTGATCGTGGCCCTGGCCGCGACCACCGTCGCCCCGGCGGTGGCCGCGCAACGCCTCATCGACGACGGCGTGTTGCGCCGCGACGAAGGCACGGTGTGGACCATGACCGGCGCGCTCGTCGCCCTCGGCGTCGCCCAGGCCGTCCTGACGTACCTGGAGCGCCGGTTCGCCACGCGCCTCGCCGAGGACGTCGTCCTGCGCCTGCGCACCGACGTCTTCACGCATCTGCAGCGGCAGTCGCTCGGCTTCTTCTCCGTCGCCAGGACCGGCGCCCTCGTCTCCCGGCTGCACGGCGACGTGGCGGGCGTACAACAGGTGATCGCGGGCACGCTGCCCGCCGCCGTCTCCGCGCTGTTCCTGCTCCTCACCACCGGCCTGGCCGTCATCGCCATGGAGTGGCGGCTCGCCGCCCTCGTCCTGCTCCTGATCCCGGCCCTCTACCTGCTCACGGCCCACTTCACGGTCGCCCTGCGCAAGGTCAACCAGCGCCAGCTCGCCGCCTTCGCCGACCTCGACTCACTGGTCGCCGAACGCCTCAGCTCCGGCGGCGCCGAAGTGATCCGCCACTACGGCCACCCCGACCGGGACACGCCGGAGTTCCAGCGCCTCGCGGCCGCCATCCGCGACACATCCGTGCGCCGCGCCTCGCTCGCCGCCGCGCTCACCGGCTCGCTCGTCCTCATGGTCAGCCTGGTCACCGCGCTGGTCTACCTCGTCGCCAGCCGCTTCGCGATCGCCGGCTCCCTCTCGCTGGGTACGGTGATCGCCCTGCTGTCCCTGATGGCCCGGCTGTTCGGACCGCTGACCGCCCTGCCCGGGCTCCGCGTGGAACTCGTCGCGGGCCGGGTCGCCTTCGACCGGGTCCAGGAAGTCCTCGAGTTCGAGCCGCAGGTCGTGGACGCCCCGGACGCGCGCCCCCTGCCGATACGTGAGGACCGACCACCCTCCGTGGAGTTCCGGGGAGTCGACTTCGTCTACCCGCCGCCCCACGACCTGGCGGTCCCGTCGCTCGCCGGGGACGACCCCTTCACCGACGAACTGGACCGCCTCCTGGACAAGGAACTGCTCGACAAGGAACTCCTCGACGGCAGCCTGCCCGACGACGCCCTGCCCGAGCACGACACCGGACCGAGGGCCGCCCTGGCCGCCCTCAGCTTCACCGCGGCACCCGGCACCACCGTCGGCATCGTCGGGCTCTCCGGAGCGGGCAAGTCCACCCTGACCCGCCTGCTCACCCGCTCCTTCGACGTGGACTCGGGCCACGTACTGATCGACGGCGTGGACGTGCGGAAGCTGCGCCTGGACGACGTGCGCGCCGCCGTCGGCGTCGTGCCGCAGGAGACGTTCCTGTTCAACGACACCATCCGCGCCAATCTGCTCATCGCCCGCCCACAGGCCACGACCGAGGAGCTGGCCGCGGCCTGCCGCGACGCGCGCGTCTGGCCCGCCGTCGAGCAACTGCCCGACGGCCTCGACACCGTCATCGGCGACCGCGGACTGCGCCTGTCCGGCGGCGAACGCCAACGCCTCGCCCTCGCCCGGCTCCTCCTCAAACGCCCGCCGATCGTCGTCCTCGACGAAGCGACCTCCCACTCCGACACCGTCACCGAGCAGGAACTCCAGGAATCCATGGGCGCGTTCCTGCGCACCCGCACCTGCCTGGTCATAGCCCACCGCCTCAGCACGGTCCGCGACGCCGACCAGATCCTCGTCGTACGGGACGGCCGGGTCGTCGAACGCGGCCGCCACCAGGAGCTCCTCAATACCGACGGCTGGTACGCACGGCTGCACCGGGCACAGAACGGGGTGCCGACCCACCAGTCGGCGTGACGAGAAACCGCCCACGCCGCCGCGCGGGGCCCGCGGGCCTGTAACCCTTCGACCGTCGCCGGACATAGACAGACGACAGACGCGAAGGGCAGTCAGGAACCGGCGGGAGGAGACGGCGTGCGGGGGGACGACGGAGACGAAGAGGCCGCCGAGGCGCGGTTCAGGGCTCTGTACGAGGCACACTACGAACGCGTGCTGCGCTTCGCGGCGCGCAGAGCCGGGCCCGAGGCGGCCGGCGACGTGGCGTCCGAGACGTTCCTCGTCGCCTGGCGGCGTCTCGCGCAGGTGCCCACGGCCGCCGACGAGGCGCTGCCGTGGCTCTACGCCGTCGCACGGCGGACCCTGGCCAACCAGCGGCGCGGGGAGCAGCGGGGCGAGCGGCTCACCGCGAGGCTCGGCACCGCCGCACCGGCACCGGTCGGACCGGACCACGCCGGCGACGTCGTCGGCGTACTCCACCTGCGGCAGGCACTCGGCACGCTCTCCGCGCAGGACCAGGAGACGCTGCTGCTCGTCGCGTGGGAGGGCCTCGACGTGGCGGCCGCCGCCAAGGTCGTGGGCTGCGGCCGCCGCGCTTTCGCGGTACGGCTGCACCGGGCGCGGCGGCGCCTTGAGCGGGCGCTCGGCGCGGCGTCGGCGGACGAGGGGGCGCGAGGCACGGCCCTGGCGCTGAAGGGGAGGCGGGCATGACAGGGCAGCGCACGGACACGACGCAGGAAGCACTGGCGTACGTACGGAGGATGCTCGGGCCGGCCGATCCGGTACGGGACGACGCGTACAACGGCGCGGCGCGGGCACCGGAGGGCCGGGCGGCGCTGGAACGGATCCTGGCGGAACCACCCGAACCGCACCGCCGTGCACGGGGGTCACGGCGGCGCTGGCTGGTGGTGTCGACGGCAATGGTCGTACTGGTAGGAGTGAGCGCGATGGCGGATGCGACAGGAGTGCTGCCCTCGGGCGTGGTCAAGGGACTCACGCGCGGCGACGACGACGAGCTGGGCAAGGTCGACCTGGACAAGGCCCGGATGCTGGTGGAGGGGCGCGCGCCGGACGGCCGGAGCCTGGAGGTGTGGCAGGCGCCGAACTCGAGCGGCGGCGTGTGCATGTTCACCCGGGTGATGGCCGAAGACGGCACCGAGGTGGAGGAAGGGGGCGGTGGCACCAGCTGCTCGAACGGCAGGTACACGGAACGCAAGCGGTTGCCCCTGTGGTCCGGCGGCGGCTCCGTCGACATGGACGGCTACTACACGACGTACGGGTACGCGGCGAAGCCCGCTGTGTCGGTGCGCATCACCTGGCCCGACGGGATGAAGGAGACGGCGCGGCTGAACGCCGACGGCTACTTCATGACCTTCTCCCGCCGCTTCCCCTGGGACACACCGGACGGCAAGACCCAGTACCGCACCCTCGACGCGCTCGACCGGAACGGAAAGGTCGTGGCCAGCGACCCGTACGCGTAGCCGATCCCCTACTGGGGCTGGGTCGCGATCTGGATCAGGTTGCCGCAGGTGTCGTCGAACACGGCGGTGGTGACGGCGCCCATGTCCAGGGGCTCCTGGGTGAAGCGGACACCGAGGGCGTGCAGGCGCTCGTACTCCGCCTGCACGTCCTCGACGGCGAACTGCGCGAGCGGAATGCCGTCCGCGACGAGCCGGTCGCGGTACGGCTTGACGGCCGGGTGCCCGGCGGGCTCCAGGAGGAGCTCGGTGCCGCCGGGCTCGTCGGGCGAGACGACGGTCAGCCACCGGGCCTCAGGGCCCAGCGGCACGTCGTACTTCTTCACGAAGCCGAGGATCTCCGTGTAGAAGCGCAGGGCCTCGGCCTGGTCGTCGACGAAGACGCTGGTCAGATGGATCTTCATGGGAGTGCTCTCCTCACGTCCGGGAGTGCCGCGGTCACGAGCGGATCTTGAACAGTGTCCGCCCTGACCGCTCCCTGAGCCCGTCGAGGACCAGCGCGTGTCGGTGAGCGCGCCGACCCACCGGACTGGCCCTAGGCGGCCCAGTGCGCCGGGCGCTCCAGGAGCTCGGGGATCTTCGTCGTCGCGTCGCCGCGAGCGGCGTTGAGCTGCGGCTGCGTGAGGAACAGGGCGCCCGTCAGGTCGGCCCCGCGCAGGTTCGTGTCCCGCATGTCCGCGCCGATCACGTCGGCGTCGCGCAGGTCCGCGCCGGACAGGTCGGCGGCGATCAGCAGCGCGCCGCGCAGGCTGGCGCCCCGCAGCTTCGCCCCGCGCAGCCGGGCGCCCATGAGGTTGGCGCCCCGGTGGTTCTTCTTGCGCCCCGGCACCGCCGCGCGGGCCAGCTCGCTGGCGCGCAGCAGCAGCGGGTTCACCTCGCCGCGCAGCGTGTCCACGTCCACGGCGAGCAGCACATCGGGCGTGTCCCGGGTCAGCGCGTCGATCCGGTCGTACGCGCGGCGCAGGTCCCCGTGCACGGACCTGGCCGCGGCCAGGTCGAGGGCCTGAGCCGTGTACTTCAGGAGCTCGTGCAGCTGGCGTACGACGGGAAAGACCTCGTACATCGCGCGGGCCGAGTCCGGCTCGTCCCGCCAGCTGCGGCCCTCGAACGTGACCTGGGAGACCTTCTGGCCCGCGCCGAAGCAGTCGAACACCGTGCAGCCGTTGTACCCGCTGCCGCGCAGCCGCTCGTGGATCGAGCACCGGAAGTCTTCCTGGAGGTTGCCGCACGGCGTACCGCCGGACTTGTCCACCGGGAAGTCCGACGAGCGCGCGAACGGCAGCGCCACACAGCACAGGCCGAAGCAGTCCCCGCAGTCGGCCCGCAGGTCGGGGTGGGCTGATCGCGGGGGGTGCGGGGACACGGCG
>NZ_JBHYJH010000016.1:0-21094 GCF_042740445.1 Streptomyces sp. NPDC059003
CCCCCGTGGGGCGTGCCGGAGGCCCGGGCGGGGGCAGGGGCGGCTCGGTGCGGCGGGGTACGTGGAACCACGCGACCTCGTCGGTCTCCTTGGCCCGCACCGGTATCGGGCGGTAGTGCTCGGGCTCCACGAACCGGCCGCCCTCCGCGACCACCGAGTGGTAGAGCACGTCGGAGACCACGAACACGAGGGCGACGCTGTCGTCGGCCGCGAGGACGGCCCTGGCCGGTTCGCTGTCGCAGAGTCGGCACGTCAGGTCGACCGCCCTGCCCACGAGGCCCCGGCCGTCGTGGCTGACGGGGCCGCCGTGCACGGCGATCCGCAGCCGCAGCGGTTCGGCGAGGCCCGCGTTGTGTTCACGCAGGCCTTGGTGGACCTCTTCGAGCCACAGCCCCACCAGGGCCGACGGCGGCACCTCCGGGGCCAGCGCGGCGAGGACGCCGTCGCCCCGGTCCTCCAGGTGCAGCTGGTCGCCGCCGACCCCGGCCGCGTCGAAGGCCGCCTTGAGGATCGCGTACATGCCCTGGCGCGACCGGAGCTTGGCCTGGTGTCCCAGGCTTCCGGACCCCTTGATGTCCGCGCTCACCACCAGCCGGTGGACGGCCTCGTGTCCGGTCACTCCAACCCCCTCGACGACGGTGCGACACCACCAGGATGGCCGCGGCAGGCAGCGGCGTATGTATCCGTTTACACATCCGGCCGCGCGGTTGCGGGGCCGTCCCCGGCCAGCAGGAGCAGCGGTTCGACGTCGGTGACGACCAGGCGTTTGGTGGCGGTGCGGACGATGCCCTGTTCGCGCAGGAGGCGCAGTGCCTTGGCGACGGCCTCGCGGGTCGAGCCCACGGAGGCGGCGAGGTCGTGCTGCGGCAGCGGCAGGTCGATGGTGACGCTGCCGTCGGGGTTGCGGCGCCCGATGCGGTGGGCCAGCTCGACGAGGCGGGCCGCGAGGCGCTGCAGCACGTTCTCCGACGCCAGGGAGCGGCGTTCGCCGTCGGAGCTGCGCAGCCGGGAGCTGAGCTGTCGCAGGACCAAGGAGCTCGCGGCGGGGTTGGTGCCGAGGAACCTGCGGAAGCGGTCGCCGGGAATCACCACGGCGTCCACGTGCCCGAGCGCCGTCACCGTCGCGCTGCGCGGCCGCCGGTCCACGGCCGCGAGCTCGCCGACCAGCTCACCGGCGCCGCGCAGCGCGAGGATGAGCCGATGGCCGCGCTCGGTGTCCACGGACACCACCGCCCAGCCGCTGAGGATCGCGACGACGTACGAGGTGGTGGCCCGCTCGGGCAGGAGCACGTCGCCGCCCTCGTAGCCGCGCGGGACGCCCGACGCCAGCAGGGCCGCGCGGTCCTGCCGGCGTAACGCGTCGAGCAGGGGTTGTTCCTGTTCGATGAGACTCAAGCTGACCGCCCCGGACCGGCACCGACCTGGAAACCGCGTGGAACCGACAGCACGCTAGGCAGCTGGCAGGCGCACGTCAATCAGCTCGGTCAGCTGCCCTTCTTGGTGACCACGAACCGGTCGATCACCAGGTAGTCGATCTCGGTCGCGAGGAAGCACTCCAGCGCGTCCCGCGGCGAGCAGACGATGGGCTCACCGGCGACGTTGAAGGAGGTGTTGAGCAGGCAGGGCACGTCCGTGCGCGCCGTGAAGGCGCGCAGCAGCTCCGCGAGCCGGGGGTTCTGCCGCTCGTCGACCGTCTGGACCCGCGCCGTGCCGTCGACGTGGCAGGCGCCGGGGATCCGCTCCTGGTACTCCTTGCGCACCGGGAAGACGAACGTCATGTACGGGGACGAGGTCTTCTTGCCCATCTCGAAGACGCGCGGCGCCTGTGACGCGAGGACGACGGGCGCGAACGGGCGGAAGGGCTCCCGGTGCTTCACCCGCAGGTTGATGATGTCCTTGATGTCGGGGAAGGCCGGGTTGGCGAGGATGCTGCGGTTCCCCAGGGCGCGGGGCCCGAACTCGGTACGGCCCTGGAACCAGCCCACGACGTTCTTCTCGGCGAGGAGGCCCGCCGTCCGCTCGGCGACCGCGGCGGCGTCGGGCTCCTCCTGCCAGGTGACGCGGTCCGCGTACTGCGCCAGCGCGTCGAGGACCTGGCCCTCGTCGTACGAGGGGCCCAGGTAGGGCGTGGTGACCGCGTCGGCGGGCCGGTTCCTGAGCCCCGCCGCGTACACGGCCGCGCCGATGGCGACCCCCGGGTCGCTGGCGCCGAAGCTGACCTCCATGCCGGTGAACGTCGACCTCTCCAGCATCTTCGTGTTGGCCACGCAGTTGAGCGCAAGGCCGCCCTCGAAGAGGAGGGTGTCCAGGCTCGACGCGGCGGTCAGCGTCCGCAGTTGGTGCGCGGTGACGGCCTCGACCATGTGCTGGGCGAGCCCGGCGACCTTCACCCGGAAGTCGAACTCCTCGCGCTTCTCGCTGTCGCCGCCGAAGAGTCCGTCGAACAGGGCGTAGTACGCGTCCGGGTCCTTCGGTATGGAGAGGGTGTACGAGCCGTTCTCGTGCAGCCGCACGGCGTGTTCGAGCAGCGGGTTGTGCCGGGGCGGCGGGCCGTACGCGGCCAGGCCCATCACCTTGTACTCGTCGTTGTTGGGCACGAAGCCCAGGTAGCGGGTGATCCTGCCGTAGGCCACGCCGAGTGAGCTGGTCATGTCGACGGCGCTGTCGTCGAAGAGGCGGACCACGCCATCGCGCAGCTCACCCATCACGGCGGACAGGGTCTCCGCCCGGCCGTCGCTCACCAGGAAGGCGGCGTCGCCCCCGCCCGCCAGGTAGGCGCCGCACATGAGGTGGGCCAGGTGGTGGGGCACCAGGACGAGTTTGTTGGGGTCGAGTTCGTGACCGGTGCGCTGGACGAAGTCGCTGTAGACCGCTTCGCGGCTGAGCATGTCGGTGTGCAGTTCACCCAGGCGCCGCAGCGCGTCGAACTTCGCGGCGACCGGCAGACCGCCGTCGCATATCTGCGCCATCATCTCCTCGGCAACGGTCTCCGAAAAACGCCAAGGAAAAGCAAAAACATCCACCTGATCAAGGGATACTCCGGCGGAGTCAAGGCACCAGTCGATGGCGTTCACCGGGAAATCGGCGGTCTTCTTGACCCGGCTCAACCGCTCCTCCTCGACCGCCGCGACCACCTCGCCGTCGATCGAAAGAGCCGCCGCCGCGTCGTGGCCGACCAGGAGATTACGGGCGATGCCCGTCGCCCCGTAGAGCCGTCCGAAAAGCTCCGCACCCTTGGTGAATCCGTTGTACCCGAGCACGATCACTGGCCCTCAGCCTCCCAAGCGCGACATTGCGGCAGGGCGATCAGGCTACGCACGCCGCGGACACAAGGGATAGATGTGCAACACGAGCAAGTTGAGGTTTGCACTTCCGCGACACGGAGTACCACTCAATACTCGGCATACGGCACCAACTCACCACGCACGCCCACCAGACGGCCATCAAGGGGACGAACTACCCCTCATCTCCCACCAGTTCAAGCCGTGACCCATGTCACACCTTCGTCCGCCAAACGATCCTTTAAGGTTTCGGCCAGCCGTAATTCGAGGAGGCGATCATGGCGACAATGATGGTGATCGGATACCGGGACGACCTCGACCAGGCACTGCAGCAACGGGGTTTGGATCCGTACTACATCGTGCAGGCACCGGCGAATCCGCCACAGCACCGGAGATACACCCGCGTCGCCGACATGGAGAACGCTCAGGAAATACTGCGGGCGGTTCTCTCGGCGAACATCCACGACCTGGCAGGAGTGCTTTCCGTCCACGAGATGGGCGTATTCGGAGCGGCTTATCTGCGCCGGGAGTTGGGCCTTCCGGGTAACGCCGACGCGAAGGCGGCCCTCTCCTTCCGGGACAAGTTCCTCCAGAAGAGCAGGCTGCCCCCGCAGGTCGAGCGGGCACGCTGCCGGTACGCGGCACGGGACACGCCCTACGCGGAGCTCAAGGACGAGCTGGGCGAGCCCTTCGTCGTCAAACCGGCGACCGGAGCCGGAGCTCTCCGTACGAGCGTCGTCGGCTCCCCCGAGGAGTACGCACGGGCCCTGGACGCATTCCCGGGACAGTCGGATGTCGCGATGGTCGCCGAGTCGTTCGTCGACGCGCCGGAGGTCTATCTCGACGGCATCTGGCGGAACGGCGAACTCCAGTGGTCGTCGTTGAGCCGCAATCACATCTCACCGCTCAGCGCCGTACAGGGCGGCGTCCTGGCCGCACACGTACGCGACCGGAACCGCCACGCGGCCCTGTTCAAGGACGCGGAGGCACTGGCCGGTCAGGCACTCGCCGGCCTCGACGCCCCGGACTGCGTCTTCCACCTGGAGGCCTTCACGACGGAAGCGGGGCTGACCTTCGGCGAGTGCGCCATCCGTCTCCCCGGCGCACTGTCCCCCCAGGTCAACAAGCTGACCTACGGCGTCGACCTCTTCGACATCGAAATCAGCCTCGCCCTCGGCGAAGAGCCGACCCACCACCTCGGCACGACCGCACCGGACCGCTTCTACGGCTACGTACTCCTGCGCCGCCCCCGCGGCGGCCGTCTCACCCAGGAGGACTTCGAGCGCGCCTTCCGCTTCGACGAGATCACCTACGACTCCTCTCCCGACGCACCCGTCGGCCCGTACGGCAAGGTCGGGCACGCGATCGTGTCCGACCCGGACGAGCTGGAACTGGAGCAGATGCTGGACGACATCGCGCGCTTCAACGAGACGGGCGGCGGCGCCCGGATGCGGTAGCCGATCATCCTCAAACGCCGCTTGTTGCGCAGGAGTTGACGGAGCATCACATTCCGATGCACAGTCACCGGACTTTCGCCGCAAGCACATTGCACCCACTTCACCCGACGGCCACAATGAACGCTCCGGACCACGCAAGGAGTGTGCGCGTGAGTGATCCGCCCATCGTGTTCCCGGATGTCGAGCGCCTCGTCGTCGACCACCTCAAGAGCCGTCCCGAGCTGGCCGGAGTCATCGTCGACAACCGCACTCCCCCGGGATTCGACGGCACCCAGAAGGCCGTGCTCGTGTCCCGGGCAGGCGGGGTGTGGATCGACGACCAGCACCTCGACCACCCTCTGATCGACCTGGAGGTCTACGGCCCCGACAAGCCCACGGCCCACACGGTGGCCACGGCGGCCCGCACGGCGCTCCTCACCGTGCGGGGCACGACGTACGGCAGCGCGTACGTCACCGACGCCGTCGAGGCGGACGGGCCGCGCTGGCTGCCCGACTACAACCGGCAGGCCGCCAGCCGCTATCTGTCCACCACCCGGCTCTCGATCCGCCCGGCCTGACGCCCACCGCACGCCCGGGAAGGGCGTGCCCGAAGGAGTCCGCATGCCCGGAATGAACCCGAACGAGATCCGCGTCGCCGGCACGGGACGCATCCTCACCGCCCCGCTCGGCACCACGCCGCCCGCCGACGTGACCACCGGCTGGGCCGCAGGCTGGCGCGACCTGGGCTACACCACCACCGACGGCATCCGCTTCAACAAGAAGGACAAGATCGACCCGGTGGACACCTGGCAGTCGGTCAGCCCGGCCCGCTTCGTGTACTCCGACCGCGACCTCACCGTGAAGTTCGCGCTGCTCCAGCTGAACGAGGACACCCTGCCGTTCTTCTTCGGCGGCGGCGACGTCAAGGAGACGGCCGAGGGCTCCAAGCTCTACGCGTACAAGGTGGCCGCCGAGCCCAAGCAGGACGAGCGGATGCTCGGCGTGGAGTTCGCGGACGGCGGCACCATCAAGTACCGGTTCACCATCGCCCGCGGCCAGGTCACCGAGACCGAGGAGCTCCAGCTCACCCGCACCGCGTCCGTCAAGCTCGGCATCACGTTCACGGCGCTCGCGGTGGACAACGAGGCGCCGCTGGCCAGCTGGCTCATGAACGACCCCGCCTTCGCCAAGTAGCCCACCGGCCACCGAACCCGCCGACCGAGGAGCCTCATGCCCGCGTCCTTCAACGTCAACGCCGCCCGCGCCCAGCGGCTCGAATCCCTGGGCCTGAAGTGGGAGTTCGAGGTGGACGGCGACACGTTCTCGCTGCCCACGGAGATTCCGCGCCGCTCCGCCCAGGCGCTCGCGTCGCTCGACGACAGCGACCTGGACGGCCTGCTCGCGCTGCTGCTCGGCGAGGAGCAGTACAAGCGGCTCGGCGACCACGACCTCAGCGTCCAGGACGTGGCCGCCGTCCTCAACGCCTACGGCGAGGCGACGGGGCTGAGCGTGGGGGAAGGCTGAGCCTCGGCGCGCTCGTGGAGGAGCACGCCGAGGCCATCGAGGCGGATCTGCTGCGGTACTACGGCGTCGACCTCCTCGACTGGCACCGCGGCGCGCTGTCCTCGCGGCGTCTCGCGGTCCTGGTCCGGCACCTGCCGCAGGACAGCGCGTTCCGGTGCGCGCAGGAGGGCGAGGCGGCGCGGTGGTCGCTCACGGACCACCTCCTCGCCGCCGTGGTCGACCATCTGGCCATCGCGAACTGGATGTTCGCGTCCGTCAACCGCGACGAGGACGAGCCGGCGCCGGAGCCGCCGCAGCCGGTGCCGCGGCCGGGCGCCGAGGACGACGCCCCGCCCGCCCCCGAAGGGCCCGGCGCGGCCGAGCTGGCCCGCTTCTTCGGCTGACGCGCCCGAGTGCCGCGCGGGCCGGACGAGAGGAGGAACCATGACGACGCCCCCCGGCGGGCACCGGCGTGACGGCGGTCCCGTCCCTTCCGTCAAGAACGACTTCGAGGAGCGGGTCAAGGCGCTCATCAAGGCCTCCAAGGATGAGCAGGTCAAACGCATCGGTCCGCTGGAGGTGGAGGTCGCCGCGCACAAGGAGGCGCTGACCGGGGTCAACGCCGAGGTCAACGGCGTCAAGGGCGAGATCACGGGCATCGCCGGTTCGTTCAAGGGCCTGGAGAGCAACGTCCGCGTGTGGGGCAAGGACTTCAACCTCGTCGGTGACTTCCTGGCCCGGCTCAAGGGAGAGGCCCCCGACCAGTTGCGCCGGGACATCCAGCGCGTCCAGAACCTCGCCCGGGCGGCACAGCGCACCGCGGACCGGGCGCTCCAGCGCCAGCGGGCCGCCGCCGAACGCGGCGGGCTGAGCAGACGCTCCGGGGAGCAGACGGCCAACGTGGCGAACATCACCCAGGCCTCACAGGCCATCGACCGCCTTGAGCGGCGCATCAACCGTCTCGTCGACGAACTCGGCTGACGGGCCCTCAGGAGGCACCCATGTCACTCGTGCAAGCACTGAACCGCTCCGCCTCCGGCTTCCGTGGGCTGCGGACCAACGCGGGGCAGGCCGAGTCCGGAGTCAGCAGGCTGCGCTCGGCCGTGCAGCAGGCCGACCGGGCCGTCACCCGGATCAAGGGCGGCCTCGACCGCACGGCCGGCTCCTTCCGCGGGGTCAAGACGCAGGCCGACGCCGCCGCCCGCAGCGCGCGGCAGGCCGACCGGGCCATGGACGGCGCCGGGAAGTCGGCCACGCGCGGCGGCGGCCTGATGGGCCGCATGAAGACCGGCCTGCAGGGCGTCACCACCGCCCAGCGCGGCCTGAACACCGCGATGAAGGCGAACATCTTCGGCGCGATCATGGCGCTGCTGCTCCCGCTGATCACCAAGCTCATCGACATGGCGATGCAGTCCAAGACGGTGCAGCGCATCGTGCAGGCGGCGTTCCGGATCATCGGGCAGGTGATCGGTACGACGATGCGCGTCGCCCGGCAGGTCGTGCAGGCGACGTGGAACGCCATCAAGGTCGCCTTCCAGGTCGTCCTGAAGGTGATCTGGACCGTCGTCAAGACCTACTTCACCATCTACAAGACCATCATCACGACCGTGATCCACGCGGTCCTCGCGGTGATCAGACCGGCCCTGAACTTCCTCCGTGAGCGCATCCCGGCGGCGTTCCGCGCCGTCCGCGACGGGCTGCACCGGGCCTGGAACGGCCTCGCGGGGTTCACCAGAGGGGTCTTCAACAGCGTGCTCGGCGCCGTGAAGGGGCCGATCAACGCGGTGATCGGCCTGGTCAACTCGGCGATCCGGGCGCTGAACACGGTGAAGGTGACCATCCCGAAGTGGGTGCCGAAGTTCGGCGGCCAGAGCTTCGGCGTCAATCTGCCGACGATCCCCACCCTGGCGCAGGGCGGCGTCGTGCTGCCGCGCGCGGGCGGCACGCTCGCCCTGCTCGGCGAGGCGGGGCAGGCCGAGGCCGTGCTCCCGCTGAACCGGCTTGAGGCGCTGCTCGCCCGCGGCATGCGGCCGGGCGTGGGTCAGGTCGGCGCGCTCGGCCCCCGGCCGCGGGCCGCGGGCGGAGTGGTGATCGAGAACTACTACGAGGCCCGCGGCGGCAGCGCCCGGCAGACCGCCGAGGATCTGATGTTCCTGATGAAGGCCAGGGGGTGAGGTGAGCGGATGGCTGGCGGAGCGACGTACGAGGCGCCCGCGCCCGGCACGGCGGACGTGACCGCGGGCGAACCCGGTGCGCTGATCACCGCGGACGGGCAGGTGCAGTGGGCGGAGCTGCTCATCGGCCCCGGCACCGCCTTCTGGGTCGCCGCGGAGGGGCTGACCGGCTGGGAGGAGCTGCCCGGACTTGAGTCGTCCGACGCCAACCGGCCGTCGGGGCACGGCGGTTGGCCGGGCACACAGTGGGCGCAGCCGCGCACGGTCACCGCGCAGCTGTGGCTCGCGCCGGACCCGGGCGGCGGCCCGCAGGCGGCGCTCGCCGCGCTCCGCGCCCTGCGCGCCGCCACCGCCGTACGCGACGAGGAGGACTGGCTCGCGGTGCGGCTGTACGGCGAGACGCTGGCCGTCAGGGCGCGGGTCACCCAGCGCGTGGTGCCCACCGACCGGCAGTTCCTCACGAACCGCCTCGCCAAGGCGACGCTCCAGTGGAAGGCCATGGACCCGCGGCGCTACGAGAGCGTCGCGCGCCGCGCCACGGTCGGCCTGCCGCGCCGCGAGCCGGGCCTGACCTGGCCGCTGACGTGGCCACTGGGCTGGGGCACCCCGGGCTCCACGGGCGACGTCACGGTGGAGAACGCCGGGAGCGCCCCCGCCCACCCACTGATCACCTTCACCGGGCCGTGCGCCACGCCGCGCCTGGCCAACCACAGCGACGGCACCTGGCTGGAGTACGACCTCGGCCTGGCGCAGGGCGATGTGCTCGAGGTCGACACCGCCGAGGGCACGGTGCTGTTCAACGGGACCGCGTCACGCCGCCACACCGCGACCGTGGGCAGCGTCCCCGAGGAGCTGTTCACCCTCTCCCCCGGCGCGTCCCGGCTGTCCTTCCGGGCCGAGTCCGGCGACGTGGAGCAGGCGTCGGCCACGGTCGCCTGGCGCTCGGCCGAGTGGTGAGGGCCGCCGTCGGGGCGCGGCACCGCACGCGCCCCTTTGTCCAGCGACTTTGGAGTGTTCCATGACGATACGTTCCGCATGGCATCTGCCCACCGGGCAGACCCGGGAGGACACGCGTCTCGCCGCGAGCCTCGGGATGGCCTCTTCCGGACCCCTGACCGCGCGGGGCGGCTGCGCCGTCGGCGGGCTGCAGCTGACCGGCACGGCGGCCACCAGCATGCAGGCCCGCCTGTCCCCCGGGAGGCTGTGGGTGGCGGGCACCTCCGCCGCCGCGCAGGGCGGCTACCCGGTCACCGTGGACACCGACACGCTGCTCACCTTCGCCGACGGCCACGCCACGCTGCCGCGCGTCGACGCGCTGGTGGTGCGGGTGTACGACGCGGACTACGACGCGTCGGGCCGCTACGAGGCCGTCCTGGAGATCGTCCAGGGCGCCCCGGCCAGCGCGCCGGTGCCGCCCGCCCTGCCCAAGAACGCCGAGCTGCTGTACGAGGTGTCGGTGGCGGCGGGCGCGTCGGCGGCGCGGGGCATCACGTGGGCGACGTCGGTGGCCGACCGGCGGCGCTACACGGCCGCGCTCGGCGGCATCCTGCCCGCCGGGGGCGGCTTCGGGACGCAGGGCACCTATGTGGGGCAGTACCGGGACCTGGGCGGCCGCCTCGAACGCTGGGACGGCGGCCAGTGGCAGAAGTACATCCCCGACGCCCAGGTGAAGTACAACGTCGACGCCGGGTTCACCACGTCCAAGGACTTCACCGAGTCCCTCGCCGATGTCATCACCAACCCGTTCGGCACCGAGTTCACCGCGCCCGCCTCGACGTGGGTGCACATCTCGCTCGGCGCGCTGATGTGGGCGGAGGACGGCAAGGACGGATACATGTCGGTGAACGTGCGCCCGGCCGCGGGCGGCGCCCCGGTGTTCACGGCGACGGACGAGTACACGGCCTCCCGCAGCGGCCCCGGCTCCGGTTCCACGTACACCACCTTCCCTCTCGGCCGCCTCGTCCCCGGCGCCAAGTACGTCATCACCGGCGCCTACAGGTCGGGAACCGACGGGCACAAGGCGTGGTTCGACCGCCGCTTCCTCCGCGTCGACCCGGTCGCCTGACCCCGATGGACAGCCCGTACCTCGCGTTCTTCGCCGACCTGCGGACCAACACGCCCATCGACGTCCTGCCCCTGCAGGGCCTGGAGTTCGACGACTACATCGGCAAGCCGGGCTCGCTGAGCGCCACGCTTGCTGTGCCCAACCGGCGGATGGCGCGGCGGGTCCGGGAGATCGTGGAGGGCCGCACCGCCGTGTACCTCGAACGCGGCGACCAGGTGTGCTGGGGCGGCATCGTGTGGACGCTCACCCCGGCGATGGACGAGCAGGGCCTGGTCACCGTCGCGCTGCAGGCCGCCACCTTCGACTCGTACGCGGCCCGCCGCCACATCCGGCAGAACCTGACGTACACCGACACCGACGACCTCACGATCGTGCGGCGCCTGTGGGAGCACATCCAGGCGGCGCCCGGCGGCGACATCGGCGTCGGCTACGCCCCGGCGCCGCCGGGCACGCGGCGCACGGTCACGTATCTGGACGGCGACGAGACGCCGGTGGAGGAGGCGATCACCCAACTCGCCGCGATGGAGCCCGGATTCGAGTACGTCGTGAGCGTCTACCGCGATCCGGCGACCGGGCAGCGCGCCAAGCGGCTCCTGTTCGGCGCCCCGCGCATCCACGTCGGCGAGGGCACGACGGTCCTCGATCTGCCCGGCGACATCCTCACGTACTCCTTCCCCCGGGACGCCACCCGCGGCGGCACGACCGCCCGCGCCCGCGGCGGCACCCCCGAGGGCGCCAAAGGCCCGGTCCTGTCCGACGAGCACGTGGCGCAGGCCCTCATCGAGGGCGGCTACCCCCGCATCGACACCACGTCCGACCACAGCAACGTCACCGACAAGACGGCCCTGAACGCCCTCGCCCGCGCCGAACTCGCCGCGCTCGCAGGACCGGTCGTGATCCCGGCCGTCCGCATCCGCCTGGACGCGGACACCACCCCGTCGCTCCTGGGCACGACGGTGCGCCTGCGGATCCACGACGTGTGGTTCAGCCAGGGCCTCGACGCGTCGTACCGCGTCATCGGCGTCAAGGTCACCGCCCCCGAACGGGGCCGAGCCGAGACCGCGGAACTCTTCCTGGAAGCCTTGGAGGCCAGCTGATGCCGAATCTCCCCGAGGACATCGTGGACCGCATCAAAGCCCTGGAACGGCAGGTGCGGCAGCTGACCGCGTACGTCAACACGCGCGCCGCGGCACCGGCGCGGGCGGCGGGGGACGCGCCCGAGACGGCCGAGGGGGAGGCCGGGGACGAGGCGACGTGAGGGCCCAGGGCGCCCGCGGACGGCCGCCGCGGATCAGCCCGCCTGTTCCCACCGCTGACCGGCGGTGCCGTTGCACCACCAGATCTGCACGTCCTGGCCCCTGACACCGACCCCGCCACGGACGTCGAGACAGAGGTCGGGCCGCAGGGTACTGACGAGGGAGTTGCCCCGCCAGGTCCAGCGCTGAGCCGCTCCCCCGGTGCAGCCCCAGATCTGTACGTCCTGCCCCGCCACGGCCACCCCGCCCCGCACGTCGAGGCACAGGCCGGGCCGGAGGTCACTGGCGAGGTGGGTGCCCTGCCAGGTCCAGCGCTGGCCCGCGCCGCCGTGGCAGTCCCAGAGCTGCATGTCCTGCCCCGCCGTGGCCACCCCGCCCCGCACGTCCAGACACAGTCTGGTGTCGAGGACGGAGCGGAGGCTGAATCCGGCGCGGGCATCGGCGTGAGCGGGAGCCGTGGCCACCAGACCCGTGGTGAGTGCGGCCACGAGGCCGGTCACGGCGGCCATGACGCGCGTACGAAGCCTGGAGCCGTGCTTGCACTGGTGCATGGTTCTCCCCTCCCTGGACGGATTCCGCACCCGAGCATGCCGAGCGAACGCCGCAGCCGGGAAGGGCAGTTCCGCTGAGTGGAACCCGATCCTCCTTCCCTCCCTGCGCGTGCAGCTTCGACGACATGCGAGTGAAGAGAAGGTGAATAGCGCCCCACGCGCCCCAAAGGATCAAGCCAAAGTCCCTGCGCCGAACGGCTTTTGAGCCATGCGACATTGCCCTCCTTTGACTTGAACTTGGCCTCGCTTTTACCTTCAATTGCGGCGGCGCACCCGCCAGGTGCCTTTGCCTCGATGGGCCCGGCGCGCGCCGGGCCCATCGCCCCCCCACACGCGCCGACACCCCCGAAGGGTGGTCATGAACGGTCAGCCGAGCGCCGACGTCGTCGACCAGATCAAGAACATTCCGATCTACCGGACGTCCGTCGAACGCGGCCACTTCCCCATCCTGGAGAAGCCGGAGATCGCCCGCGGCTTCCCCGACAACTGGATGACCCCCGCACTGACGGCCGCCCTCGCAGCAGGTGAAGCGGAGTTCGCCCTCTCGACGGGCACCAACCACGCGCGGATGCAGCTCATCCGGCCCCCGTACTTCCTGCTCCACTCCTACTACCAGCTGTGGAGCGAGCACCCTGACATCGCCGACACCTGGCACCAGGGCTGCCGGCGGGTCTCCCTCACCACCGTCCTCGCGACCGAGCACGTCGCCCGCGTCAACGCCCGCAGGCGCGCGGGCGCGCACGCGCAGCCCGACCCCGTGCCGGACCTGGAGCAACGACGCCTGGACGAGCGGACGTTCTACGTGAACCTCCGGCACGACCCGGCCCTGTGGGACCGCGCCGACGTCGAGCGCATGATCAGCGAGATCCGCGCAGCGGGCGCCGCCCACCCTCGCGGCCGGTACCACCTGGACTGCTCCGGCCCCCATCTCGCACACCTGGTGCGCAAGGCCGTCGACTGGGGCCTGTGGGCCTCCTTCCCGCGCCCGTCAGCCTCATCGTGACCAGCGTCCGCAACCCCCACATGCCCCTGGTCCGCTACCTCTCGGGCGACTGCGTGCGCACCGACGACGGCTCGCCGGACCCGGCCCGCATCTCCCGGTTCTGCGGACGCGAGAAGGAACTCCTGAAGACCGTGTACGGGCCCGTCGCCCAGGGCGACCTCGACGACGTGGTCGCCGACGCGTCGCCGCGCGTCTTCATCCACCAGCTCGACACCCGCGACCCTGCCCGCGCCCTGCTCCGCTACACGACCTTCGACGGCGCGCCGCTCGCCCCCGCCGAGGCCGACGCGCTGCGCATCGGCGTCACCAGACTGATCGCACGGGCCACCGATCTGGAGCACCAGGAGCACCTCCCCATCGGCAGATCCGGCAAGTACGCCTGGCTAGCCCAGGACGGCTGAGCCCTCTCCCTCCCGCCCCTCCCCCCCACCGCCTCCTGGGAACACCATGCCCACGCAGCCCGCCGTGTCCGCCGACCCCACCGCGTCCTTGCTCGACGACCGCCTGCGCACGGAAGTCGTGGCTCACTTCACCGCCACGGCCGGCGCGCCGCGGGAGTACGTGGAGCGGCAGGTCTGCGAACAGCGGCTCCCGGGCGGCTTCTTCATCGAGCACCGCAGCATCGCGTACGAGGACTACCAGCGCGAGCCCGGCAGAGAACAGGCCGTCGAGCAGGCGTTGCGCTGGATTCCCCTGTACGTGCGGGAGTTCGGCCCCTTCGACGAGGGCACCCTGCCGCACTGGACCATCGTGCGCTTCCCCCCAAGGACCGGGCGACAGGTGAACGAGCACCCGCACGCCGACACGGCGTCCCGCGCCCCGGGGCCCTGACGACCATGAAGCACCTCACCCCCGGCGCCCCCTGCACCTCTGACTCTCCGGTCCGATGGCCGAGCGCGGCGGCACACCTGCGCCGCTGGGTCGCGGCCAGCGTGATCGTCCTGCTCTCCCTCCTGTGCGGCGGCGCCGCTCCGGCCGCCGCCACCACCGCGCCGCCCGGCACATCGGCACCCCCGGCACTCGCCGCACCGGAACCCCACGCGGCCACCGCCGAGGCACAGGAACACGCCTCCGTGGACGGCGAGGCCCACCGCCCGCCACCGCACTATGCGCGCGGCCGCTCGCACACCCCCGCGGCGGACCAGCGCCCCGCGCTCGCACGGACGTGGCCCGACCCTGCCGCCCGCCCCGGCGCGTGCACGCCCCGCAGACCGGCCGGTCCCCGCCCCTCGGCACCCGAACCCGCCAGAACGGGCGCCCAGGTGCTCGTCCTGCACTGCGTGGCGCGCTCCTGACGCACGGGCCGGACCGGGCTGCCTCCGCGTACGCCCGTGACTCCGTACGTCCGTACCCCACCCTCACCCTCACTTCAGGAGGCGTCTCTGTCATGGAGACCTTCATCACCCATGCCCGCGGGCTCACCGCCCGCATCGCCGAACGGCGCGAGGAGCAGGAGACGTTCGGGCGGCTCGCCGCCGGACAGTCGCCGCTCGCGCTCTTCATCACCTGCTCCGACTCCCGGGTCGTGCCGTCCCTGATCACCGGTGCCCGCCCCGGTGACCTCTTCGAGCTGCGCACCGCGGGCAACGCGGTGCCGCCGTACGAGGAGGGCCGCCCCGCGGGCGCCGAGGCCGCCACCATCGAGTACGCGATGCGCGTCCTGAAGGTCGCCGACATCGTGGTCTGCGGCCACTCGCACTGCGGTGCCGTCGGCGCGAAGGCCCGCGGCGACGACCTCGCGGAGCTGCCCGCCGTACGGGACTGGCTCGACCGCCAGCTCTCCGACGGGCTGCCCGCCGACGACGGGCCCGCGGTCGCCGCCGCCGTCCAGCGCCATGTGCGCGAACAGCTGGCGCGGCTGCGCGCACACCCCTGTGTGCGCGAGCGCCTCGACACCGGCGACGTGCGCCTGCACGGCTGGTACTACGAGGTCCACACCGGCCTGGTCGCAGCGCACCACGCCGGGACCGACCTGTTCCTCCCCCTGTGAAGGCAGCCGAACCGACCATGAAGAAGCCCTCAGTGCGTGAACTCTCCACACTGCGCGCGGATGTCACCGCGTCGATCGTGGTCTTCCTCGTCGCCGTCCCGCTGTGCGTGGGCGTGGCCGTCGCGTCCGGCGTACCGGCCGAGCTCGGCCTGGTCACGGGCATCGTCGGCGGCCTCCTGACCGGTCTCCTGCCGGGCAGCAGCCTCCAGGTGAGCGGCCCTGCCGCCGGTCTGACCGTGTTGGTGTACGAGGCCGTGCAGGAGTACGGACTCAAGGCCCTCGGCGCCCTCGTCCTGGTCGCGGGACTCCTCCAACTGGCCATGGGCGCCCTCAAGCTGGGCCGCTGGTTCCGCGCGATCTCGGTCGCGGTGGTCCAGGGCATGCTCGCGGGCATCGGCCTCGTCCTCATCGCGGGACAGCTGTACACGCTGGTCGACGCCGAGGCACCCGCGTCCGGCCTCGCCAAGCTGGGCGAGCTGCCGCGGCTCGCCGCCGACACCGCCCGCTCCGGTGACGCCCTGGCCGCGTTCGCCGTCGGCACCGGCACCATCGCCGTCCTGGTGCTGTGGCCGCGGTGGCGGCGGGCGGCCCGGGCCCTGCCCGCGCCGCTCGCGGCGGTCGCCCTCGCGACGGCCGCGGTCTTCGCCCTCGACCTGCCGGTGGCGAAGGTGGAGGTGCACGGCCTGCTCGACGCGGTGCAGCCGCCCGGCGCCGACGCCTTCTCCTCGCTGGTGACGGGCGGCGCCCTGGTGGGCGCGCTCGGCACGGTCCTCGCCTTCACCCTGATCGCGTCCGCCGAATCCCTGTTCAGCGCGGCGGCCGTGGACCGGCTGCACGACGGGCCGCGCACCGACTACGACAAGGAGCTGATGGCGCAGGGCGCGGGCAACGCGGTGTGCGGGGCGCTCGGCGCGCTGCCGATGACCGCGGTGATCGTACGCAGTGCCGCCAATGTGCAGGCCGGCGCCAGGACCAAGGCGTCGCGGGTCCTGCACGGCGTCTGGCTCCTCGCGTTCGCCGCGGCGTTCCCCGCGGCGCTCGGTGTCATACCGGTCGCCGCGCTCGCCGGGGTCCTGGTGCACGCGGGCTGGAAGCTGATCCCGGTCAAGGAGTTCGCACCGCTGTGGCGCGCCCACCGCGGCGAGGCGCTCGTGCTCGCCGTCACGGCGCTGGCGATCGTGGCGACCAACATGTTCGAGGGCGTCCTCATCGGCATGGCGCTCGCCGTCGTCAAGACGGCCTGGGACACCTCGCACGTCCACCTGGAGATCGACGGCGTCGAGGGCACCGGCACGATCCACGTCCGCGTGGTCGGCAACGCCACGTTCCTGCGCCTGCCCAAGATCCTCGACCAGTTGGAGGCCCTGCCGCGCGACCGCCCGACCCGCCTCGACCTGACGGGCCTGCGCCACCTGGACCACGCGTGCGGGATGGCCCTCGCCGGCTGGGCCGAACGACACGGGACGGCGGTGACGGCGAACGAGGCCGACGCCGCCCTCCGCTGAGGGCCTACCGATAGCCGCTCAAACCGTCCGCGAGTTCCTCCTCGTCGCCGTCGTGCAGGGCCGCGAGGGCCTGTTGAAGGGCGAAGGTGTCGCGGAGTGCCGTGATGCGTGTGGTCGTGGCGTCGTCGGTGCAGGCGCCGAGTGTGCGGACCCGGTGGAGGAGTTCGTCGCCGTAGCTCGCCGCGATGGCGGCCAGGTCTTCGGCCGGGTCGCCGATGCCGACCTCGTCCCAGTCGACGACGCCACTCAGGCGGGGCACGCCGTCCGCTGTCTCCCATAGGACGTTCTCGCCGCCGAGGTCGCCGTGGACGACGGCGGTGGTGAGAGGGGGCAGCGCCTCGGCCGCGGCGAGCTCGGCCGCGGCGCGGCGGCGTCCGGCGGCCGACATCAGGGGGAACAGGTCGGCCCGTACTCCCGCCGCGAACTCCCGCCACTGCCCCGCGGGGGCCGAAGGCAGCGCGGCACGCACGCGCGCGTCGGTCCCCGCGGCCGCGAGCGCGGACAGCAGCGTGGCGTACTGCCGCGCCACCGCCTCCGCCGCTTCGGGGCGGTCGAGCGCGGCTTCCTCCAGCGGCGCTCCGGGGATGCGGCTCAGCACCAGGTACGACGGTTCGTCCGCGCCCGGCGCGATGTTCTCGGAGAGCGGCCGCGGCGTGCGGAAGCCGAGGTCGATCCCCTCCAGGGCGCGCAGCGCGGCCGCCCGCTCGGGAAGGCGCCGCGCGGCCGCCTCGGTGCGGGCGAAGCACACCACCCGGTCCTCGCCGATCACCACATGGTGGAACTGCCCTTCGTGGACGACGAGTTGGTCCGGCATGTCAGCGGGCAGCAGTCGTCCGAGCAGTTCACGGTGCGTCTTGAGGATGTCCATGATCCCCATGGTCGGCGAACGCTCCGCAGATCTCGAACCCAATTCCGCCTGTGAAGAGTCGGGCACACATGTGTCGAGGCGGTGTGGGGCACGCCCTCCCGAGTCTTCTCATGAGTCGATTGATCATCACGCGGACGTCAACCCGCCGTAACCAGCGGCGCTTTTGATGACCGCACCGCGCCGGTACATCCGGCCGGTTCCGTCCCCACCCCCACAGGGAGAGACCTCCGTGCCCCACCCCACGCCGCGTACGTACCTGGGCGGCGCCGTCGCCGTGACACTCGCCGCGACGGCGACCCTGGTCGCCACGGCCCCGACCGCCGCGGCCGCCGAGACGCCGCGCCTGAAGGTGCTCACGTACAACACCTTCCTGTTCAGCAAGACGCTGTACCCGAACTGGGGCCAGGACCACCGCGCCAAGGAGATACCCGCCGCCGGGTTCTTCAAGGGCAACGACGTCGTCGTGCTCCAGGAGGCGTTCGACAACTCCTCGTCCCAGGCGCTGCAGAACAACGCCGCGGCCCAGTACCCGCACCAGACCCCCGTGATGGGCCGGAGCAAGACGGGCTGGGACGCCACCGGCGGCGCGTACTCCGCGCTGACGCCCGAGGACGGCGGCGTGACGGTCCTCAGCAAGTGGCCGATCCTGCGCAAGGAGCAGTACGTCTACAAGGACGCCTGCGGCGCCGACTACTACTCCAACAAGGGCTTCGTCTACACCGTCCTCGACGTCAACGGCACGAAGGTGCACGTCGTCGGCACCCACGCCCAGTCGACCGACCCCGGCTGCGGGGCGGGCGAGGCGGCCGCGACCCGGGCGAAGCAGTTCAAGGAGCTGGACGCGTTCCTGGACGCCAAGCGCATCCCCGCCGACGAACAGGTGCTCGTGGCGGGCGACTTCAACGTCGACTCGCACAGCGCCGAGTACGACGCGATGCTCGCCGACGCCGGGCTCGCCCCCGCGGACGCGCGCACGGGCCACCCGTACTCCTTCGACACACGGGACAACTCCATCGCCGCGGAGCGCTACCCGAGCGACCCGCGCGAGGACCTCGACTACGTCCTGCCCCGCCAGGGCCACGCCCGCCCCACCGGCTGGCGGAACGACGTGGTCAAGGAGCAGAGCGCGCCCTGGACGGTGTCGAGCTGGGGCAAGGAGTACACGTACACCAACCTGTCCGACCACTATCCGGTCGTGGGCAGCTAGGCACCGACACCCGCTGAGGACGGGCGCCCCCTACGGACAGGCGCCCGTCAGGGGGCGATGGGCAGCCGGCGCTTGTGGTCGGTGAGGCGGTAGCGGCGGACGATCGTCTCGAAGGTGCGGTCGTCCACCGGCTTGCCCTCCAGGAAGTCGTCGATGTCGTCGTACGTGACCCCGAGGGCGTCCTCGTCGGCCTTGCCCGGGTCGAGGGTCTCCAGGTCGGCGGTCGGGGTCTTCCAGACCAGTTCGGCGGGCGCGCCCAGGGCGTCGGCGACGGCGCGCACCCGGCGCTTGGTCAGGCCGGTCAGCGGCACCAGATCGGCGGCGCCGTCGCCGAACTTGGTGAAGAAGCCGGAGACCGCCTCGGCGGCGTGGTCGGTGCCGACGACCAGGCCGCCGTGCGCCCCGGCCACCGCGTACTGGGCGATCATGCGCTGGCGCGCCTTGATGTTGCCGTGGACGAAGTCCTGGTGGTGGGCGTCGCGGAAGGTCACGCCCGCGGCGAGGGCGGCATCGAGCGCGGCGTCGCTCGCGGGCTTGATGTCCACGGTCAGGAGGTGGTCGGCCCGGATGAAGGAGAGCGCGAGCTGGGCGTCGTGCTCGTCGGCCTGGACGCCGTAGGGCAGCCGCATCGCGTAGAACCGCGCCTCGTGCCCGGCGGCCCTGGCCCGCTCGACGGCGAGCTGGCACAGCCGTCCTGCGGTGGTGGAGTCCACGCCGCCGCTGATGCCGAGCACCAGGGACCGCAGGCCGGTGGAGGTCAGCCGCTCGGCGAGGAAGGCCACCCGGCGCTCGATCTCCCGCTCGGCCTCGAAGACCTCGGCGACCTCCAGCTCCCGGGCGATCTCCTGCTGCAGGACTATGGACGCCGGCTCACTCACGACTGCTCCTTGTTCCGGTCTCACGCGGTGCGTGATGTTCACGATGTGCTGCCGCGCCCACCCTACCCAGGGGTGTGCGGCGGGTCGGGGGCGGACGACCAGGTGACCTCCGGCCCGCGCGGCGCACCACGTACTCTTGCGGCGTGACGATGGACAAGGCCGACATGGACGAGGCCGATGGTGTGAGTGCCGGTGTGAGTGCCGGTGTGAGTGTCGACGCGATGCTCGCCGACCTGCAGACGCTCGTCGAGGTGGAGTCGCCGTCGCGCGATCTCGACGCCCTGACGGCATCGGCCGAGACCGTCGCGGCCGTCATCGAGCGCCGGCTCGGCGGACAGGCCGTCCTCGTGCGGAGCGAGGGCGGGCCGCACGTCCGCTGGTCGGGCGGCGGCGACCCCAAGGTCCTGATCCTCGGCCACCACGACACGGTGTTCCCGCTCGGCACCCTTGAGCGCCGCCCCTTCCGGGTCGAGGACGGGCACGCCACCGGCCCCGGGGTCTTCGACATGCTGGGCGGCCTGGTGCAGGCCATCCACGGTGTCGCGGCCCTCGACGACCGGTCGGGCGTCGAGATCCTGGTGACCGCCGACGAAGAGGTCGGCTCCCGCTCCTCCCGGGCCCTCATCGAAGAGCGGGCCCTTGCCTGCGGGGCCGTGCTCGTGTTCGAGGGCGCCGCCGACGGCGGTGGCGTGAAGACCGGCCGCAAGGGCTGCGGCACCTTCCAGGTCTCCATCACGGGCCGGGCCTCGCACGCGGGCCTCGAACCCGAGGCCGGGGTCAACGCCCTGGTCGAGGCGGCACACCAGGTACTGGACATCACCGCGCTCGGCCGCCCCGCCATCGGCACGACCGTCACCCCGACCGTCGCGTCCGCGGGAACGCTGGACAACGTCGTCCCCGCGGAGGCGACCGTCGTCGTGGACGTCCGGGTCGAGTCGGCCGACGAGAAGGACCGCGTCGAGTCCGCGTTCGCGGCGCTCGCCCCGCACCTCGACGGTGCGGAGATCACGGTCCAGGGAGCCATCGGCCGACCCCCGATGCCCGAGTCGGCGTCGGCCGAGCTCTTCGCGGTGGCCAGGACGCTGCTCCCCGGCCTCGAAGGCACGGCTGTCGGCGGCGGCAGCGACGGCAACTTCACGGCTGCCCTCGGGGTGCCGACGCTCGACGGCCTGGGCGCGGTCGGGGGCGGTGCCCACGCCGACCACGAGTACGTGGTGGTCGCGGCCATGCCGGAGCGGGCGCGCCTGGTCACCGGCCTGGTGCAGGCGATTCGGCACCCGTAGCGGCGGCCGCGCACCCCTGTTCGGCCCGCTCGGCCCGTCCGGCCTGTCCGGCCTGTCCGGCCTGTCCGGCCTGTCCGGCCTGTCCGGCCTGTCC
>NZ_JBHYJH010000016.1:21190-81480 GCF_042740445.1 Streptomyces sp. NPDC059003
TGTCCGGCCTGTCCGGCCTGTCCGGCCTGTCCGGCCTGTCCGGCCTGTCCGGCCTGCTCAGTCGATGACCGCGGTGGCTTCGACTTCGACCAGATGCTCGGGTACGTCCAGCGCGGCGACGCCCAGGAGCGTGGCCGGCGGAGTCGGGGTGACCCCCAGCTTCGCGGCCGCCCGAGTGATCCCCTCCAGGAGCAGGGGCATCTTGTCGGGGGTCCAGTCGACGACGTGGACGGTCAGCTTCGCCACGTCGTCGAAGGAGCCGCCGACCTCGGCCAGGGCGGTGCCGACGTTGAGGTAGCACCGCTCGACCTGCGCGGCGAGGTCGCCCTCGCCGACCGTGGCCCCGTCGGCGTCCCAGGCGACCTGACCGGCGACGAAGACGAGCTTCGACCCCGTCGCGACGGACACCTGCCGGTAGGCGTCGACGGTCGGCAGTCCGCCGGGGTTCACCAGGGTGATGGCCATGTCGTAACCCTCTCTCGGTCTCTTGTGGTTACTCGGAAACCGTAGGAGAGTGGCCGCTGACATGGAAGAACGCACTTTTCAGTGACTGGGGAACCTGATGGTGACCAAGCAGCTGCTCGAAGGCCTGCCCGAGGACGCCGACCTGAGGCGCGCGGACTCCCTGGCTCGGGAAATCTTCTCGGACGTCGCCAACAAGTGGGCACTCCTGATCATCGAGGCCCTCGGCGAGCGCACCCTGCGCTTCACCGAGCTGCGCGACGCAGTCGAGGGCATCAGCCACAAGATGCTCACGCAGAACCTGCGCATGCTGGAGCGCAACGGCCTGGCCGACCGCACCGTGCACCCCACGGTGCCGCCGCGGGTCGAGTACACCCTCACCGCGGCGGGCCTGGCCCTGCGGCAGACGGTCGACGGAATGTGCGCCTGGACCCAGCGGTACCTCGGCCACATCGAGACCGCCCGCCACCGCTTCGACGCCTGAGCGGCGCCGGCCGATGATCAGCGCCAGCCGAAGCGGCGGTCCACCACCGCCGTGAACTCCTCCAGGGTCAGGACCGCGTCGCCGTTCTGATCGGCGGCGTCGAACAGGGCCGAGGAGTCCTCGACGTCGCCCAGACCCCAGAACGGCAGGTCGCCGGAGGCGGCCAGGGTCGGGCCCTTGGTCCGCAGGGCGATGATCACTTCCTCGCGGGTCAGCGTGCCGTTCTCGTCGAGGTCGAGGGCCTCGAACAGCTTGCGGGCCTTGTCGCTCATCGTGGGGTCCTTGGGTCTCGGGGTGGGGCGGAAGTCTCGGAGTGGGGCGGAAGTCCCTGGGCGCGGCGGGCGGGCCCGGCCCGCCTGGCTCACGAACCTCAACGTCCTCCGCCCCCGGCTGGTTCCCTACCCTCGTACGCCCAGGTCAGCCCGGCGCTCGGCCCGTGCGAAGTGCCGTGCCACCGCGTGGAAGGACTCCTTGGGCTCCCAGTGCCAGCGGGCCGTCGGGGCGTCCTCGGTCCGCCAGATCGCCTTGGTGAGGCTGTAGCTGGCGATGTCGAGGTCGTAGCGGCGTGCGCGGCGGTGGGGCGCGTCCGGGCTGACGAATTCGTAGACCATCGCCGCGTGCAGGTTCATGCGCTCGAACACGTCGAGGACCTGGGTCAGATAGCGGGCCTGGGTGCGCTCGCTGCGCTGGATGCCCGGGCGGATCTCCGGCTTGGGCTTGCTGTAGTCGACGACGTTCCAGCCCATGCCTCCTTCGTCGGGCGCGCCCAGGAAGGTGCAGCTGCCGCACTCGGTGATGGCCACGGGCTTGCCCCACTTCCGGTAGGGCTTGAGCTCGCGTACGTGTCTGCGCGGATCGGCGAAGGAGGAGTAGTAGTTGACGCTGACGATGTCGAAGAGGCGCCAGTCGACGACGTCGCCGTGGGCGGAGCCGTAGGTCACCGGGCCGTGGAAGACCCGGCGGGCGGTCCTGGCGGCCAGCGGGATGAACCGGTCGAGCTTGCGCTGTGCCGCCGCCGGGTCCCAGTTGCCCTTGAGCATGTTCTCGACCCGTTCGAGTGCGTTGTCGCCGGGGACGATGCCGGGCACGAACAGCACGAACTCGGCGCCCACGCTGAGATGCACCCGCGCGCCCTGACGGCGCAGCCGCTCGGCCTGCCGCCCGGTCTCGGCGAGATGGTCCAGGATCTGGCGTTCGGGCAGGTCGGCGAGGCGCGGCTGGAGCCACACATGCAGCCCGCGCTCGGCCGCCTCCGTGGCGGTGGCCGTCAGGCGCTCGACGCCGGTGCCGTACGCCACGACGGAGTTCGCGTGCAGTTCGCCGCTGATGGCGCGCAGGTCGGACCGCATGCGCGCGCGGTTCCACCCCGTGTCCGGCGTCTCGCCGTCCGCGCACTCGTACAGCACGCCCCGGTACGTCAACCCGCGCCGGGCGTCCGCCCGTTCGCCGCCCGGGCGCGCCGCGGCCGCCGCCGGCTGCCCGGACAAGGCCGTGCCCACCATCGCGGTGGCTCCCACCGCCGCCGCCCCGGCCAGGAAACTCCCCCGGGTCATGCCCTCGTTCCGCATCGTGTGCTCCCACCGTCGCCATCAGGACGGTTCCAGCGTCGGCCGTCGGCGGGGCGCTGATCATCGGCCATCGGTCGCCGCGGCGGTAACCAAAGTCGACACCGCCGCGGTGCCCGTTCCCGCCGAAGTCTGCTATCCGCAGGCCCGGCTGTCCCGCCAGCGGGCCTCGACCTCCGCGTCGTCGGCCGGGTCCTCGTCCTTCGGGAGGACAGGGCGGTCGAAGTAGCGGTAGACGGCACGGCGGGCACGCTTGACGGCGAGTTCCTTCGCTTCCTTTGGGGGCGTGAAGTCGACGAGGTCCAGGCCCTCCGTGTCGAGGAGAACCGTCTGGTTCGTGTAGGTGGAGAGCACTTGGGACTCCCCCGTGCCGAAGAGGCCGAGCATCCCGGCACGCTTCAGGAGGCCGCCCAGGTTGCGTACGCGCAAGGGTGCGTCGATCGTCAGCCTCAGGGCGAGCGTACGCGGGGTGACACCGGTGACCGGTGCGGGTGCCGCGGCCGAGGCGGGCGGAGCGGCCGACTGCGGGTCGGGGCCCTCGTCGAACTCACGGAAGGGCAGGTTGTTCCACAGCCCGCCGTCCACGTACGTCCCGCACGGGGGCCAGCCGGGTCGGTTCCCGTCGATGACGTACGGCTTGTAGATGAAGGGCAGGCTCATCGAGATGCGGACCGCGTCGGCCACCGGGAAGTGCGGGGTGTGCTCGGCGGAGAAGATCTCGGTGCGCCCGGTGGACAGGTTCGACCCGGTCATCAGCAGGACGGTGCCGAAGTGGCGCTCATGCTCGCGGAAGGTGAGGTTGTGGGCGTTCGGCGCGTACACCCGGGACTGCAGCCGCGCCGTGAGGAGGCGGTCCCAGGCACGCCGAGCCTCCGCGCCTTCGAAGAGCCCCATGTCCCGGCCGAGGAAGGTGAGATAGCGCGGCCAGTTCTCCAGGAGGGCCTTGAAGGGCTGCCGGTCGCGTTTGGACGTGACCTCGGCGACCAGCTCGGGTGCCACGGCGTCGGCCACGACCGCCGCGATCTTGTTGAGGAGCGGCTTGGCGACGTCGAAGAACAGGAGCAGGTTCTTCTCCTTCTGCGTCCACTGGGGTTCCACCAGGCGGCCGCCGGTGCCGGCTTCGGGCCTGCCGCGCGGCTCGGGCGGGTCGAAGAAAGCGTCGAAGTCGGTGGTCTCCATGTACGCGCGGATCTTGGCGCTGCGCATGCCGGTGGCGAGCATGAGCGCGGTGATGGCCCCCGCCGACGCCCCGGCGTACCCCTTGACCTGGTTCATCACACCGAGTTCTTCGAGGGCCTCGATGGCGCCGAGGTAGGCGTGCCCCTTGCCGCCACCGCCTTCCAGCGCCAGGTACCGGACGTCTTCCGGACGCAGCTTGCGCCGCCGGTCCGTGTCGCTCACCGCCGCCCCGCCGAGGTGGTGGCCGCCTTCTCGTCCAGGTCCCCATCCGGTTCCGGATCCGGCAAGGTCGCCTCGGAGTTCTCCTTGGGCAGGTCGGGGTCGGGGTCCAGCCAGACGAGGGTGGTGGGCAGCCGTACCTCCCAGGAGGAGCCGACCCGTTCGCCGTCGTCCGGGGCGCCGGTCTGCGCCTGGATCTCCTGGGCCACCGTGACGTACTCGGTGTCGCCGGGTGCCGGAGCGGCGCCGCCCGTCCAGGGCTGCCCCGTGGCCAGGAAGTACAGGACCTGTCTGCTGAACCCCGGACGCGCGGACAGCACCACGCGCGCCGACCCCGCCCGCAGGAAGCGGGCGTAGTCGGGGTCCGCCGACGCGCTGCGCTGGAGCTCGTCCCAGCGTTTGCCGGCCCCCCAGAGGTAGGGGTACAGGACGTAGGTGAGCTTCTCCCATTCGAAGGACTGCTCCACGAACTGGATCACGGCGGCGCTGGCCAGGGTCGCCTTGGTGTTCGTGTGCGGACGCGCGTCGGTGTCGTACTCCAGGTTGTCGAAGCCCTCGTAACGCTTCCCGAGCATCAACTCGACGACCTGGCGCTTGAGTTCCTCGCGCACGACCCGGGCGTTGTCCAGCGGGCTCCGGCCGTCGATGCGGATGCCCGCCCGGACCTCGCGCTCGGCGCGTTCCCGCTGGTGGGCGCGGAGCAGCTCGAAGTAGGCGGTGCGGAGCTTCTCGTACGTGGCGAGCTGCCAGTCGAGGAGTGCCGCCGCCTGCCGTACGCAGCGCACCCTGATCTGTGCCGAGAACATGCCGAAGTTCGCGGCGAGCACGGTGATGGGCAGCTTGCCGACGCGGCGGCCTTCGAGGCGGCCGCTGATCGGCTTGGATATCCAGCTGCGCTCGCCCCAGGCGATCACCCTGTTCCGCACCTGGCCCGGGTCGGCGTCGGCGGGCAGGTTCGCGCTGTCGCCCACGGTGAGCGCGGCGGCCGGCGCGACTCCTTCCCAGGACGGCGTCTTGGTCGCGTTCCAGCCTGGGCGGACGCTGTCGTCCTGGTCCCAGGCCATGCACCAGCCGGACCACTCGGAGTCGGCGAGGTATCCCGGGGGCACCGTGACGGGTGCGCCCTCCACGCCGCCGGTGCCGCTCGTGGTCCCCTCCAGCGGGGTGATCCACAGATCGTGCGACGTCTTGTCGCCGCTCGGGTCGGTGGCGGGGATGTGCAGGTAGCCGTGGGCGGTGACCTCGGGGGCGGGGGGCTTGGTGATGCCGACGGCGTGCCAGCGCGCGGCCAGCTTGAGGTAGCAGGCGGGGTCCTCCGGGTTCTCCGAGATGTCCGTGGGCAGCAGAGCCGGGGTGTCCGCGTCGGCGGGGTCGCCGCTGCGCGTGAAGGGCGCTGGCTCGGGGGTGACGTACCCGCCGTCCTGGCCCGTCCTCTCCAACCAGCGCACATACGCGGCGGGTTCGGGGACCTCGAACTCCAGGAGGAAGCGGTGCGGATAGCGGTACGTCTGCAACCGCACGACCTTGTCCACCCAGCGGTACATCCCGACGACCGGCGTGTCCTTTGCCCGCAGGCTGTGGGTGTCCTTGGACTCGACCCGGGTGAGGGTGCGGGTGGTGCGCTCCTCGCGGGTGCGCTGCTCGACGCGGTGCACCGCGCGCGACACGATCTCGGTGGCCTGCCGGGTCGCGTGCCGCTGCGACTCCTCGGCGGAGAAGTCGAGGCTGCCGCCGAGGTGGGTGGTGACCTGCGTCGGTCCGTACTGGCCCGAGGTGTCGACCTGTCCTTCGAGGTGGACACCGGTCGACGTCGCCGCGGTGCTCTCCTCGGTGAGTTCGAAGCGGGACGTCGACTGCGTGTCCCGCTCCTGGGTCTCGGCCCGCTCGGTGCTGACGCTCAGCGTGGTCTCGGTCTCGTCGGTGCGGGTCAGGACCCGTTCCTTGAGCTCATGGGCCAGGACGTTCTCGATGTGGGCGATCTCGCCGGGCACATAGCGGTTCCACTCCTGGCGCACGACGTACAGATCGGCGAAGCCCGGCTGCCGCACGAGCGCGGCGCGGGACGGCAGCGGGAACAGCTGCCCCGGCAGCAGGACCAGACGGTCGCGCAGCGCCCACAGCACGTCGTCCTCCGTACGCAGCACACCCCGGTCGGTGAGGACCAGCTCGACCAGAGCGAGGACCAGGACCGAACGCAGCACGGTGTGCTGGGTGGTGGGCGGCGCCTCGATGTGCCCAATGGCGATGAGCTGCTCGGCGAGGGCGCGGGCGGTGGGGTAGAGGGGGTCGTCGGCGGGGAATCCGGTGGGGGTCGGTGACCGGTCGCCCTCGTCCGGATCCCGGTCGAAGCAGCGGCGCACCGCCTCGCGGAGGTCGCGGGGGTGGGGGCGGTTCTCCGCGCAGCGCAGCCACGCGTCCAGCTTCGCCAGGGGCTCGGCGTCGGCGACCCCGGTGGCCTCGACGGACAGCAGCGGGCGGTCCGGCGGGACGCCCGGAACGAGGCGCGCCGCCTCGCCGCTCGCGTCGCTGTCCACGGCCCGCAGGCGGGGCAGCACGTCCGAGTCGGCAAGCCAGGACTCCAGGCGCACCGGAGGCCGCCCCTGCCCGGGGAGGCATCCGCGTTGCGGTGCGCGCGCCACCTGGAAGCGAGTGACCTCACTGGACATCGCGGCCCCCCGGATGCGCTGTACGACGGGTAGGAACTGTCGCAGTTCTCACCCGGGGAGGGCATACGCAGAATGTCGCTTTTCCCGTCTCCGTGAGTCTGCCTGGGACGGGAGGGGCGGGGTCATGGGTGCTTCTTGCGCGCCTCCCGCTTTTCGCGCTTCTCGCGTTCCCTGCGCTCCCTGGCCGCGGTCCGCCGCAGCTCCTCCTGTTCGAACAGCGCCTGCAACTCCAGGGCGCGCTCGTCGAGTTCGAGCGGCTCGTCCTCCTCCTTCCACAGGCCCTGCTCCTTGAGCTGGCGCGTGTGGACCGCCACGGGCGGCTCGGGGTCGAAGTCGGAGGGGCGCGGGCCCTCGGGGCCGTCGGGGCCGATGCGGATGAGCCGCTCGACGCGGGTGATCCGGTAGCGACAGCCGTCCACGCTCAGTCCGTTGCCGCGCTTCGCGTCGAGGGCGTCGGCGGCCCGCGCGTACTCCGCGCGCTTGTCGTCCGTGAGCCTCAGGGTGAACGGGGCCATCACCCGCAGCCATCGGGCGAGGCCGTCCCGCGCACCCTGCGGCGTGGCGTCCGCCGCACCCGGGTTGTGCGCCTTCCAGCGTCCGTCCACACGCTCGGAGACCATGAAGACCGCGGGCAGCAGCACGCCGCCCGGATAGCGCGCCATGGCCCGCAACGCGTCGTCCCGCACCTCCGCGGGCGCGCCGGACACGGTCCCCACGAACTGCACGAGGTCCAGCTTCAGCAGGCTGTCCGAAAGCCCCGTGCTGACGTACGGATCGACGACGAATCCCTTGGTGCGGGACCGCACCACGTGGGACTCGCCCACCTCGGCCGGGTCCGGGTCGGAGGGCCGGGGCGGTTCGGGGCCGCTGCGCCCCATGCGGATGAACCGCGCGGCGCGCACGACGCGGAACCGCTCGCCGCCGACACGGAGCTCGTCGACCACTTCCCGGTCCATCCGCAGGGCCGCCGCCATCCAGGTCTTCCGCGCCTGTTCCTCGCCGCCGTCGGCGGCCGCCTTGGCGCGTCTGCGGAAGCACGACCCCAGCGAGTCCCGCGCCCCTTGGGGCGTGCCGTCGCCGTACTCCGACAACTCCCAGCCGCCCGCCTCGCGTTCGCGCGCGTAGAAGAACTCCGGAAGCCCCACTCCCATGAGATCGGGGTACCGCTCGCGGGCCTCCCAGGCCTCCTGCTCGGCGAAGGCCGCGACGGGCCCGTCCTGAGGTGCCACCCGGAAGGTGAGATAGCTGGGCACGCTGTCCTCGTAACCGGTCATGTACCGACTGTGCCCGAACATGCGGCGGCCGCACCGGGAAACGGCGACCTGAACCGGGTCGAGTGACACGGCCCGGTCGGCCTCCACGCCCGCGGCCGGGAGACGTTACGGCCCCGTCCGCAGCGGGAACTGAGCCTGGAGAAGCGGGATTTCTCCGCACAGCGAGCCGCTGCCGACCACTCACACCGGACCGTGAGGAGGCGGGAACGTGGAGGGACTGCCTGTCGCCGTCGACGGCCTCGCGGAGCAGCGCGGGCTCGGGCGGCTCGTCCTGACGCACCGGCCCGGCGCGCCCGGCGCGGGCGTGTTCGCCTTCACCCTCCTCACGCTTCTTCCGCTCGCGGTCGGCGTGGGGCTGTGGGCCGACGAGTTCTACGCGGCCGGGTCCCTCGTGCTGCTCCTGTCCGTCGCCATGGCGGCGCTCGGACGCCTGCACCATCGCAGGGTCCTGCGCGGGCTCCCCGTCCTGTACTGCCTCCAGCGGGGCGTGGTCCTGCGCGAGGGCAACGGCCGGATGTACGCGTACGCATGGTCGGAGGTGGACATCGAGGTCAGGAAGGTAGCGATGGACATGCCTCCGTGGGCCATGGCCGGGCCGAGCATGTTCCTCCGCGGCAAGGACGGCAGGCTCCTGGGGTGCGTGGGCGACCCGGACAAGCGGAGGACGATCACGGAGCTGACGCCTCGGGCCTGATCACCTCGTGCGGCGATGCGGGCGCCCGGCTCTCATCCGACGTCCAGCGCGCGCCAGGTGAGGACGACGGCGCCGAGCCCGGCGTCGGCGAGCGCCTCCCGCAGCTGGTCGGTGCCGGTGAGGATGAGAGGGCAGGGGCCCGGCGTGCGGGTCCAGCGGCATACGAGTTCCCGGAGGACGGGGCCGTGCAGGGTCTCCGCGGAGGGGACGACCAGGACGGGCTCCGCGCCGCGGGTGCGCGCGTCGACGCACTGGTCGATTCCCGTGAGGTCACAGGGGATCGGCCCCGGGAGCTCCAGGGCGGTGTAGAGCGCGCGGGCGAAGTCCGACGTGGTGGCCGCCGCGCCGTAAGGGGTGTTCAGGAACACGGGTGAGCGGCCCAGGGCGGTGAGAGCGGCGCTCACGGTCTCCGCGGCGCCGATGCGGCCGGTCACGCACAGCACCGCTCGGCGGCCGAGTGTGACCTCGAGATCAGCGGCGAGGCCGGTACGTAAGTCGTCGGCAGGCTCGTTCATCGTCACCTCGTGGCAGGAGAAGTCAGGGCGTCCGGACCGACGTACCCGGCCCGGCGGCGAGAGGCGGCCGGCCGTTCTTCTTCTGTTCGGTCCCCGGCTCGACGGCGGGCGCTTCCCCCGCGCTCCTGCCGTCCCGCCGGGACCGGGCGGCACCGCGGCCACCACCAGCGGCCCACGGCGACACCGGCCGCGACGCGCAGCATACGCCCACCCCTCCCCCGGGCGTCGGCGGGTGCGTGCGGACGCCTGCCCGGCCCGCCGGAGCCGACGCGGCGGCCACCCTGGCATGATCAAGGGCATGAAGAAACAGCTGATCGCGGCATGTGACGGAGCTTCCAAGGGCAACCCCGGCCCGGCGGCCTGGGCCTGGGTCGTGGCCGACGCCGACGGTGTGCCCGTGCGCTGGGAAGCGGGGCCGCTCGGCGTGGCCACGAACAATGTCGCCGAGCTCACCGCCCTGTACCAGCTGCTCGAATCGGTCCCCGCGGACGTGCCCGTGCAGGTGCGCATGGACTCGCAGTACGCGATGAAGGCCGTCACGGTCTGGCTGCCCGGCTGGAAGAAGAAGGGGTGGAAGACCGCGGGCGGCAAGCCCGTGGCCAACCGCGAGCTCGTCCAGGCGATCGACGAACGGCTCCAGGGCCGCAGCGTCGAATTCGTCTACGTCCCCGCCCACCAGGTCGACGGCGACCCTCTGAACGCGATCGCGGACCACGCCGCGAGCCAGGCGGCGCTCGCTCAGGAGCCGGACGGCACGGCCCACGGCGCGAGCGCCGTCCCCTCCGTGCCCGCGGCACCGGCCGGCGGCGACCGCCCGAAGCGCCCCGCCGCCCGCACCGGCGCGCGACGCAGCCAGTCGGGACCCCGGACGATCTCCGCGAAGTTCAAGGGCACCTGCGCGTGCGGCCGTGACTACGCGGTCGGCGAGCAGATCGCGAAGGGCGCCCGCAGCTGGGGCCACCCCGAGTGCGCGGGCGCGGGCGCATAGGAGAAATAGCCCGCCCTCGGAAACGGTTAATCAAGTTTGACTACGGCGCGCCAGCGGTATACCTTTCCTTGCGTAGTCAAGCTTGACTACGCGATCGCCCCAGCGTGACCGCCACCCGAAGGAGCCTGCGTGACCCACCTGCCCGACACCGGATACACCCCCACCGCCAAGGACCGCGCGAGCCTGGACGCCTGGTTCGCGGAGTACGACGAAGCCAGCGGCAAGCGTGACGTGGAGCGCATGGCGGACATGGCGGTGTTCCCGCTCAACCTGGTGAGCGACGACTCCGCGGGGAACGGCCGGTCGGCGCAGTGGGACCGGCAGCAGTTCACCGCGACCATGACCCACGTGATGGGCGACGGCAGTCAGGACATCACCTTCGAGTCCACCCGGACCCCGGTGTTCCTGTCGGCCTCCATGGCCGTGGTCTTCACGGACTCCACCATGACGACGGACGGCCACACCCAGCAGCTCAGGTACGCCGACATCCTGCTGAAGCGGGACGGGACGTGGGCGTTCCAGACCATGATCCAGGGCGGCTGGGGAGACAACCTCTGACGATTTCCGGCCATGCGTTCGGGCGGCGGAGGGCCGGCCACCCTCGCGAAGGCGATACCGGCCACTCCGCGAGGATGGCCGAAAACATTCGCTGCGTACGTCGATGCTGGTCACAGGACCGACGCGTCGCCGCCCCTTTGACGGCGGGCCAAGTCTTTGCCTTATGCGGCCTTTAGGCATGCCTAAACGTGGCATCCTCTCAGAGGTAGGGATTCTGGTCAGGCGCCGAGATCGCTGGGGGTAGCGATGGGTTGGCTTGCAGACATCGCAAGAGGGCGCTCGGACGACCTGACGGGGGCACAGCTCGCTCGCGACGTGTCCGTCATGGTGGCGGGCCTGCTGGCCGAGCGGCGCATCACCCGCACTCAACTCGCCGAGCTCATGGGCGTATCGCCCGGCAGAGTCAGCCAGATCCTCTCGGGCGACGAGAACCTCACGCTGCACTCACTGGCGAACATAGCCGGGGCCCTGAAGATGAGCGTCGAGGTCAGCTTCTTCGACCCGCCCCCGGCCGAGCAGCCGAGCCAGGGTTCGGCACGGACCGAAGGCGGGCCGGTCCGCCCCTTCGCCCCGGCGAAGTAGCAGTCCCAGGCGGCGCAGCGGCCCCTGGTGGCGCAGCGGCCCCTGGTGGCGCAGCAGTCCCCGGTGGCGCGGCAGTCCCGCCTCGTGCGGCGCGGCTCCTCAGCCGCGCGCGCAGTCGCCGGTCATTCCTTGGTGCGCCCTGCCATGGGCGAGCCGGGTCTTGAGCTCGGTGATCTCACGGTCCGTCGACCGCTTCCCCGCCTTGTAGGCGATGCCCAGCAGATGGCAGCAGCGCTGCTCCGCCTCGCCCCGGGCCTTGAGGCATTTGCGCTCGGCCTCCGCCGCGGTGAGCGTCCCTCCGTAGCCTCTCAGCTTCTCCTGGGTGGCCCACTCGTTGACGGCGTTCTGGGCCTCGCTGTGCCGTTCGTTGATGTGCTGCCGCAGCCGTTTCTGCCGCTGTACGGGTCTGCCCGCCACGTCCACCCGCAGCAGGAGGCGCTTTTGGATGTCGTCTATGAAGCACTGCAACTCGAAGCTCTCGCAGAAGCCTTGAGCAAGCCCCTCGCACCACGTGGCCTCGTCGTCCTTCAGCTGCTCGGCGAGCCGCTCGAGCAGGACCGAGTCGTACAAGGTCAGCAGCTTCACGAGCGGAGCGGTCTGCATCTGTCTCTCCTGCTCCTTGCCGACCGACGAGACCAGGGCCCAGCCGACGACGGCGCCCACGATGGCCGGTGGCACATGGGACGCATACGGCGTGAGCCAGAAACTGGCCATGCCCGCCAGCAAGGCCGTCCACGCCACGAACACCATCGCGCACCACCGGGACATCCACGTCCCGAGCAGGCGGCCCTCCCCCCAGAAGCGGACCAGCAGAGCCACCCATGTCACGGCCGCGCAGACGACAACCGGCAGCCACCATTCCTTACCTGTCACGATGCCCCCCTCGGCACTGGTCCGGCTGCCGCAGACTGCTGATTGTCAGCCAACGTTCGGACCACACTGCCTAGTTGACGCGTAGCCCCCGCTACGGTCATAAGAGGATGCTCCCACCAGGTCAGCCTGGCCGAGACGGAAACGGAATCCCGGTCGGCGGGCACAGACGACATCACGCCAAACATGCTCGAAGCATGTGACAGGCCGTGCGATCATGCGGCGCGCTACGCCGTCGGCCCGCCCTGCTCGACCGGGTACGGCACGAACGTACTGCGGTTCTCGTCGACAGCGAGCCGCTGCCCGAGCGGCGGGACCGCCCGCTGCGGGCAGTCGAGGCGTTCGCAGACCCGGCAGCCCATGCCGATGGGCGTCGCCGCGGTGGCGTTGGCCAGGTCGAGGCCGTCGGAGTAGACGAGCCGGGAGGCGTGGCGGATCTCGCAGCCCAGGCCGATCGCGAAGGTCTTGCCGGGGTGGCCCCAGCCGCCCCGGCCCCGCGTGACCGTGCGTGCGGTCCACAAGTACCGCTGGCCGTCGGGCATTTCGGCGATCTGGACCTGGATGCGGCCGGGCGCGGCGAACGCCTCGTACACGTTCCACAGCGGGCAGGTGCCGCCGGCCCGGGAGAAGTGGAAGGCGGTCGCGGACTGGCGCTTGGACATGTTCCCCGCGCGGTCCACGCGGACGAAGGAGAACGGCACACCGCGCAGGCGCGGCCGTTGGAGGGTGCTCAGGCGGTGGCAGACGGTCTCGTAGCCGAGGCCGAAGCGGTCGGTGAGCCGCTCGATGTCGTAGCGCACCTCTTCCGCGGCCGTGTGGAAGGCGGCGTACGGCAGGATCAGCGCCGCGGCGAAGTAGTTGGCCACGCCGATGCGCGCGAGTTCCCAGGAGGTTGAGCCCTCCTCGAAGTCCTCGGAGGCGTGCCGGGACAGCTCGTCGGCGTACTCGACGAGGGCCAGCTGGGTGGCCATGCGGAACGCCCGCTGGCCGGGACGGAGGCGGGGGGAAAGGCGCAGCGTGCGGGACGCCGGGTCGTAGCGGTGCGGGCTGTCCCCGTCGGCCACGGTCCCCTCGTCGGCGGCGTCGACGGTCCGTACGCCGTGCCGGTCGGCGAGGCGGGTGGTGAGCGCGCGCAGGACCTCCCCCGGGCGGATGCCCAGGCGTGCGGCCAGGTCCTCCGCGGCGGTGTCCGCCTCGTGGAGGTAGTTCCGGCGGCGGTAGAAGAACTCGCGGATCTCCTCGTGCGGCGTGCGCGGGGACGCCTCGTCGGTGGCGGTGCGGTCGTCGGACGCCTGGGCCAGTTGCTCGGCCAGGGCGTGACCGCGGCGGCTCAGGCGCAGCAGTACGTCGCCGACGGCGGGCAGCCGCGTTGCGAGCTCGGACAGGTCGGTGGCGGAGACGCGGCCCGCGGCCACCTCGTCGGCCATGGCCTCGCGCAGGTCGGCGACGAGACGGCTGCTGTCCCGCTCCGAGAAGAAGGCGGCGTCCACCCCGAACGCCTCGGTCAGGCGCAGCAGGACGGGCACGGTCAGCGGCCGGGAGTCGTGCTCGATCTGGTTCAGATAGCTCGGCGACACGGCCAGGACGCGGGCCAGCTCGGCCTGGCTCATCCGGCGCTCCTCGCGCAGCCGCCGCAGCCGCGCCCCCGCGTACGTCTTGCCCATTCCCGGGCCCCCTTCCGGACCTGTGCCTGGCATCCGGCAGCAGCCTATCCCCCCACCGCCTTCGCAACCTTGGCAGAACGAGCCGGGAAGATTCGCAGAAGTTGGCACCGAGCCAAGGTTGTTGGCACTCAGTGCCACTGCCAGAGTCGTACCGCGGCCCGCCGGACCTCGGCAGCTCCGCTCCGCTCACCAGTCAGAGGGCACGGCGGGCCGCGCATCGCGGAGCGACCATGAGGCCTTCACACCTTTCGCAGCCCGTGTGCGGACCTTGCGGTCCACCGCCTTCCCCTCACCCCTTCCCCTCCCTCTTCCCATCCTTCGGTTCACCACCTTCCAGGAGACGGTCATGACGCAGACAGCACCCCAGGCGGCGGACGAGCTTGCCCGACAGTGGGCGAACGACCCGCGCTGGCAGGGCGTCGAGCGCACCTACAGCGCCGCGGACGTCGTACGGCTCTCCGGCAGCGTGCGGGAGGAGCACACGCTGGCCCGGCGCGGCGCCGAGCTCCTGTGGCGGCAGCTGCACGAGCAGGACTACGTGCACGCGCTCGGCGCGCTGACCGGCGGCCAGGCGGTGCAGATGGTCAAGGCGGGCCTGAAGGCGATCTACCTGTCCGGCTGGCAGGTCGCGGCCGACGCCAACCAGGCCGGGCACACCTACCCCGACCAGAGCCTGTACCCCGCCAACTCCGTTCCCCAGGTGGTGCGCCGCATCAACAACGCGCTGCTGCGCGCCGATCAGATCGCCACCGCAGAGGGCGGCGCCGCAGAGGGCCCTACCGCCGAGGGCGCCCCCGCCGAGGGCGGCGCCGACGCCACCGACTGGCTCGCGCCGATCATCGCGGACGCCGAGGCCGGGTTCGGCGGCCCGCTCAACGCCTTCGAGCTGACCAAGGCGATGATCGCGGCCGGTGCGGCGGGCATCCACTACGAGGACCAGCTGGCCTCCGAGAAGAAGTGCGGCCACCTCGGCGGCAAGGTCCTGGTCCCGACCGCCCAGCACGTCCGCACCCTCAACGCGGCCCGGCTGGCCGCCGACGTCGCCGGCGTGCCCACGCTCATCGTCGCCCGCACCGACGCGCTCGCCGCGAACCTGCTGACCAGCGACGTCGACGAACACGACGCCCGCTTCTGCACCGGCGAGCGCACCGCCGAGGGCTTCTACCGCGTCGAGAACGGCATGGCCCCGGCGATCGCCCGCGGCCTCGCGTACGCCCCGTACGCCGACCTGCTGTGGATGGAGACCGGCACCCCGGACCTGGACCAGGCCCGGGAGTTCGCCGAGGCCGTCCACGCCCGCTACCCCGACCAGCTGCTCGCCTACAACTGCTCTCCGTCCTTCAACTGGAAGGCGGCGCTCGACGACGACCAGATCGCCAAGTTCCAGCGGGAGCTGGGGGCCATGGGGTACCGCTTCCAGTTCATCACCCTTGCCGGCTTCCACTCCCTCAACCACGGCATGTTCGACCTCGCCCGCGGCTACGCGGAGCACGGCATGACCGCGTACGTCGACCTCCAGGAGCGGGAGTTCGCCGCGCAGGAGCACGGCTTCACCGCGGTCAAGCACCAGCGGGAGGTCGGCACCGGCTACTTCGACCTGGTGTCCACCGCCGTCAACCCGGCCTCCTCCACGACCGCGCTGACCGGTTCCACCGAGGCGGAGCAGTTCCACTAGGCCGCCGTCCTCGGGCCCGGTCGAGGGCCGGGCGACCTCCCCGCCCGGCCCTCCCTGGCCACCCACACACCTCACGGAGGACCTGATGTCCACCAGCGCCCTGACCCACCACGTCCGTCTCCTCGCGGCACCGGGCCACCGCCACGAGGAGATCCTCAGCCCCGCGGCCCTGGACTTCGTCGGCCGACTGGCCGCCGCCTTCGGCGAACGCCACCGGGAGCTCCTGAAGGAGCGCCGGCGGCAGGCGATCCGGATCGCCGCCGGGTCCCCGCTCGACTTCCCGCTCGCCACCGCCGCCGTCCGCGCGGACCCGTCCTGGCGGGTGGCGCCGCCCGCTCCCGGCCTGACCGACCGCCGGGTCGAGATCACCGGCCCGCCCGACCGGCGCACGACGGTCGACGCCCTCACCTCCGGCGCGCAGGTGTGGGTGGCCGACTTCGCCGACGCCACCGCGCCCACCTGGGACAACGTCGTCGGCGGGCAGCTGAACCTGCTCGACGCCGTCGAGCTTCGCACCGACTTCACCAGCGCGTACGAGAAGGGCTTCCGGCCCGGCGACCGGCTCGCCACCGTCATGGTCCGCCCGCGTGGCTGGCACCTGGCGGAGGAGCACCTGGAGTTCGAGGGGCGGCCCGTCCCCGCCGCCCTCGTCGACTTCGGCCTGTACTTCTTCCACTGCGCCCGGCGGCAGCTCGACGCGGGTCTCGGCCCGTACTTCTCGCTGCCCGCGCTGGAGAACCGGTACGAGGCCCGCCTGTGGAACGACGTCTTCGTCCTCGCCCAGGAACTGCTCGGCATCCCGCGCGGCACGGTCCGCGCGACCGCCGCCGTCGAGACGGTCACCGCCGCCTTCGAGATGGAGGAGATCCTCTACGAGCTGCGCGAGCACAGCGCCGGGCTGGCCGTCGGCCGCATGGGCTATCTGTTCAGCGTCCTCAAGACGTTCGGGCACCGGACCGACTTCCTGCTCCCCGACCGGGCCAGGGTGACGATGACCGCGCCGTTCCTGCGCGCCTGCACCGACCTGCTCGTGCGCACCTGCCACCGGCGCGGCGCGCACGCCGTCGGTGCCGTCTGCACCCACGTCCCCGGCAGGGACCGGTCCGCCGACGACGCCGCGCGCGCCACGGTCCGCCTGGACAAGGAACGCGAGGCCGAGGACGGCTTCGACGGCTCCGGGCTCGGGCACCCCGCGCTCGTCCCCGCCTGCCGCGCGGTCTTCGACGGGCTGCTCGGCGCCCGGCCGCACCAGATCGAACGCACCCGCGACGACGTGGCGGTGACCGCGGCGGACCTGCTCGCGGTGCGCCGCACCAGCGGGCCGCCCACCCTGGACGGTGTCCGCACCAACATCGCCGTCGCGCTGCGCTACTTCGACGCCTGGCTGCGGGGCAGCGGCACCGTCGCCCTGTACGGACTCATGGCGGAGCACGACCTCCTGGCGGACACGGCGACAGCCGAGGTCGCCCGCGTACAGATCTGGCAGTGGCTGCGGCACCGCGCCGTCGACCGGGAGACGGCCCTTTGCCTGCTCGACGACGAGCTCGCCGCCCTGGGCGCCGAGTACCCCTGGGCGGCCGTCGACGACGTCAGGGCCCTCTTCGAACAGACCGCCCTCGCAGCGGAGTTGCCCCTCTTCTTCACCCCCGGCCCCTACACCCAGCACCTCGTCCGCCGCACGGAGGTACGGTCATGAACCAGGACATCCGCCGTGTCGGCGTCGTCGGGGGCGGTCAGATGGGCGCGGGGATCGCCGAGGTGTGCGCACGCGCCGGGCTCGACACCGTCGTGTGCGAGGTGGACGCCGTGGCCGCCGCTGCCGCGCGGAAGCGGGTGGAGGCCTCCTTGGACCGTGCGGTGCGGCACGGCAAGCTGGACCGGGCGGCGGCGCGGGACGCCGTCGGCTGCATGGTGTTCACCGGCCGTCTCGACGACCTCGCCGACCGGCAGCTCGTCGTCGAGGCCGTCGTGGAGAACCCGGACGCCAAGGTCGAGGTCTTCACCGCGCTCGACAAGATCGTCCAGGACCCCGAGGCCGTCCTCGCGACGAACACCTCCTCCCTCCCCGTCATGCGCCTGGGCATGGCGACGGGCCGCGCCGACCGAGTACTCGGCCTGCACTTCTTCAACCCCGTACCGGTCCTGCCCCTGGTGGAGGTGGTGCCCTCGCTCCACACGGCACCCCGGACGGTGGCGGCCGTCGAGGACTTCGTCACCACGACACTCGGCAAGACCGCGATCCGCTCACAGGACCGAGCAGGGTTCGTCGTCAACGCCCTGCTCGTCCCGTACCTCCTGGCCGCCGTCCGCATGGCCGAGTCCGGCTTCGCCTCCGCCGCGGACATCGACACGGGCATGCAACTCGGCTGCGCCCACCCCATGGGCCCCCTCGGACTCGCCGACCTGATCGGCCTCGACACGGTCGCCTCGATCGCTCAGTCCCTGTACGCCGAATTCAAGGAACCGCTGTACGCCCCGCCGCCCTTGCTCCAGCGGATGGTGGAGGCGGGGCTGCTCGGCCGTAAGTCCGGGCGGGGGTTTTACGCCTACGAGGAGGGGTGAGGGGGACCGGGGCGGTGGGTGTTACGGCGCCATCTCGTACGTGCCTGCCAGTGCCTCGACGCGCTCCCAGACGCGGGTCGAGCGGGCGTCGTCGACGACCGGGCGGCGGATCGCGCCGAGGGCCCAGGTCTGCTGCTGGGCGGTGGCGGAGTCCTTGCCGTGCAGCTCTACGGCGTGGGCGGAGAAGTCGCGTACGAGGACGGCGAAGAGCTCGTCGAGGACGTCCTGCTCCAGGCCGGTCAGGCGCGCCTGCTCCAGGATCAGCTGGCCGTGCACGACGAGCGCGAACAGCTGGCCGACGGCGAGGAGGAGGTCGAGGTCGCGGCTCTGCTCCTCGTCCGGGGCGGCGGTGGTGACGAACTCGCACAGGGCGTCGGCCTGTTCGCGGAAGCGGGCGACGTTGGGGACGTCGGCGTACGCGTCGTAGGCGGCGCGCCAGTCGTGGAAGCGGATGGCTCCCAGGCCCCGGGCCGGTCCCTGCCGGAAGAGGAAGGCGTCGTCGGCCGCGTCCAGGCGGGTCGGCACGGGCGCGTACTCGGCCGGGTTCAGGAGGTGGTTGCCCATGAACTTCAAGATCAGCGCGAGGTTGACGTGGACCGTGCCCTCCAGCTTCGGCAGGCCGCGGATCTCGGTGGCGGCCTGGGCGAAGTAGGTGTCCTTCTCGAAGCCCTTGGCCGCGATGACGTCCCACATGAGGTCGATGACCTTCTCGCCCTCCGTGGTCACCTTCATCTTCGTCATGGGGTTGAAGAGGAGGTAGCGGCGGTCGTCGGGCCCCGCGGAGCGGAAGTAGTCCACGGCACGGTCGCTGAACAGCTTCATGCCGACGAGGCGGACGTAGGCGTCGGTCAGCTCGCGGCGCACGTGCGGGAACGCGGTGACGGGGCGGCCGTAGAGGATGCGGTTCTGCGCGTGCGTGACGGCCTCGTACATCGCGTGCTCGCAGATGCCGATCGAGGCGGTGCAGAGGTTGAACTTGCCGACGTTGACGGTGTTGAGGGCGGCGTCGAAGGCGGCACGGCCCGTGTGCAGGACGTCCTCGGCGGCGACCGGGTAGTTCTCCAGGCGGAACTCGCTGACGTACTTCGACGAGTCGACGACGTTCTTGACCAGGTGGTACGCCTCGTGGCGGCTGTCGGCCGCGAAGAAGACATAGCCGTCGGGGCCCTCGACGTCGGTGCGGCGGCCGAAGACGGAGACGAGCCCGGCGGCGTTGCCGTTGCCGATGTAGTACTTGGAGCCGCTGGCGAGGAAGCCGCCGTTCCCGTCGGGCTCCAGGAGCATGTCGGTGGAGTAGATGTCGGCGCCGTGGGTCTTCTCGGACAGGCCGAAGGCGAACACCTCGCCCTGGGCGAGGAGTTCGGCCGCGCGGGTGCGGGCGGCGGCGTTGTCGCTCTGCCAGACGGGGCCGAGGCCCAGGATGGTGACCTGCCACGCGTACCAGTAGTCGAGCCCGTAGAAGCCGAAGATCTCGTTGAGGGCGGCGATGCGGGCGGTGTCCCAGCGCTTGTCCCGCTCCCCGTCGGCGGCGGCCGCGGGGGTCAGGAAGGTGGCGAAGAGGCCTTCCTTGGCGGAGAACTCCAGGAAGTCCGCGAGCCAGGCGCGGGAGCGGTAGTCCTCGATCAGCTTGCGCTTGCCGCGCGCCTCGAACCAGTCGACGGTCGCCCGCAGCAGCCTGCGGGTCTCGGGGTCGAAGTGGGTCGGGTCGTAGGTGCGCGGGTTGAAGAGCAGCGCGTCGGCCATGGCTGATTCGCCTTTCCGGCTCGGAGGTTGGGGATGGGGAGGGTGGTCTGGAGCTCAGCCCTGAAGGGCGAGTCGCCGGAGGGTGGCGAGCACGTCGTCGAGCCAGGCGAGCGTCATCCGCTCGTACGCGATGCCGCCGCGCAGCACGACGTGCTGGAGCTCCCGCCCGGCGTCGGGCGCTCCGGCGGCCTCGGCCTCGGGTCCTGTGAAGTCGCGCCGCTCCCCCGCGAGATAGTGCGCGAGCCGGTCGGCGTGCGCCGCGCGGTGCCGCTCGACCTCGCGGATCAGGGCGACCGGGTCGTCGAAGGCCGCGCCGCGGATCTTCACGGCGAGCTCGTGCCGGACGCTCTCGGGTTCGATCGGCTCGTGCAGCCACTGGGAGAGCGCGGCCCGGCCGGGGGCGGTGACGGAGTACTCCTTCTTGTCCGGCCGGTCCTGCTGCGCCACCTCGCGGACGTCGATCCAGGCGTCGTTCTCCATGCGCTTGAGGACGCGGTAGATCTGCTGGTGCGTCGCGGCCCAGAAGTACCCGATGGACCGGTCGAACCGCCGGGCCAGCTCATAGCCGGAGCCCGGCTTCTCGAGGAGGGAGACGAGGATCGCGTGCTCGAGCGCCATGCCCGAATCCTTCTATGCAACTCGTTGCATAGACAAGCGGCGCCGTGCAGGTGAGACGCGGCTCACGGCGGATCGGCTCAGGACGGATCGGCTCACGACGGGTCGGCGCCGGCGGGAATCTCGTGGATCCGGCCGTCGACCCCTGCCCGGTAGAGCCTGCCCGCCGCGAATCCGCGCTCGCCCCGCCCGTAGGTGACCTGGGTGGACAGGGGCAGCCCCGACTCGACGGCGCAGAAGCCGTCGCCCTCGACCCGCCAGATCTGCCCTGCCGTATGGGTGGTGATCAGCGGGCGGCCCGCGCTGTCGAGGGTGAGCCCGTCGGGGAGGGCGAGGACGTCGGAGGCGGCCGCGGAGATCCAGCGCCGCGGGTGCGTGGGGTCGTCCACCGGGATCCGGTAGAGGCCGGGGGCGACGGTGGTCTGGATGACGTAGACCTCACGGCCGTCCCGTGACACGGCGATCCCGTTGGGCTGCGGCACCTTGGCCCAGGCGGGGTCGACCCTCCCGTCCGGGGTGACGCGGCCGATGTTCCGGCCGCCCAGGGTCGTGGTGTACACGGTGCCGTCGGCCGCGAGGGCGACGCCGTCGATGCCGCCGAGCCCCTTGGCGTACGTGCTGACCCTGCCCGACTCCGGGTCCACGAGGAGGAGCTTCGATGTCGGAAGGGCGTCGCCGGTGAGCGAGTGCACGAGGTCGTTGCCGGTGCCGACGAGGAGCCGGCCGTCGTCCCGTACGACGATCCCGCCGTTGGCGCCCACGTTCCCGGTGAGCGGCACGGGCGTGCGGCCCGGCGCGTCGATGCGGTAGACGCGGCCGGTGAAGTACGCGGTGGCGAACATCCGGCCCTGCCGGTCGACGGCGATCGACTCGACCCAGTCGGGCAGGTGCGCCACCTCGGCCGGGGGTGCGGATGACGTGGCGGGGCAGGCCGGTGCCGCGTGCGCGGGGGCGGGCGCGAGCACGCTCGCGGCCGCGGCCAGCGCGACCGCCGGTGCGAGGGCGCGGGTGGGCCCGCGCCTGGCGGTGCGGAGCAAGCGGTTCACCTTCGACTTCATCGGCTCACCTTCGGCCCCATCGGTTCATCTGCCTTCTTCATCGGTTCCTCTGCCGTCTCCATCGGCTCCCCTGCCGTCGTCGGGTCGGACTGCCCGGCGAAGTATTGGCTTCGGGCCCTGCGATCACCAGCCCTTCGATGGCGCCGTAATCCGATACCGGCCACGCAGGGCCGGGCCGTACGATCCCGGTCATGCCGAGACCTCATGGCTTCACGTACGACCAGCGCCCCGACGGCACCGTGGTGATCACCCACGGAGCCCACACCGCCGCGACGCTCCGCGGCCCGCGCGCCGAGCAGTTCCTCGCGGAGGCGGAGTCGGGCGACCCCCAGCTGGTGATGGCCCGCTGGACGGCTAACTACAAGCGGGGCAACGAGCGGACCGCGAAGGCACACCCCCGCAACCGCTCGTAGTCCGAGTGAGGTCAGCGGCTCGCCAGGTACTGCATGAGTGAGAAGCCCTCCTCAGCGGCTTCGTACGGGGTCAACTTCACGTCACCGCCCAGGAGTTGACGAGCCGCCAGATGGTCGAGGGAGCAGTTGACGGACTCGACCGCCAGCAAAGTGGTCCCGCTGAAGAGGAGCACCGAGAACGCGTCGGGGTCGTCGCCGTGCACCACCTCGGTCTCGTACCCTTCGCCCTGCCCCGCGATCTGCACGGTGGTCGAGAACTGATCGCTCCAGAACCAGGGCAGTTCGTCGTAGGCGCGGGGCTCGCCGGTCAGGCGCCGGGCGACGAGGCGGGCGTGGCCGACGGCGTTCTGCACCGATTCGAGCCGCCGCCGGGTCCCGGTGCGCGGCTGCGGGAACGCCGCGCAGTCGCCGATGGCCGAGATGTGCGGGTCGCCGGTCAGCAGGTGGGAGTCGACGGTGATGCCGTCGTCCACCGGGAGCCCGGCCGCGGCGGCGAGTTCCGTGCGCGGAGTGACGCCGACGCCGATCAGGACCAGGTCGGCGGGCAGCCGGCGCCCGTCGGCCAGCTCGACCTCCGTCACGTCTCCGCGCCGGTCGCCGTGCAGGGCCGCGACGCCCTGGCCGAACAGGAGTTGGGTGCCCCGCGCCCGGTGCAGCCGTGTGAAGTGTTCGGCGGTCCGTGCCGAGAGGACCCGGGCGAGCGGGCGGTCGAGCGCTTCGACGACCGTCACCTCACAGCCCGACTCCCGTGCCGCGGCGGCGCATTCGAGACCGATGAATCCGGCCCCCACCACCACCGCGCGGCGCGCGGAGCCGAGAGCGGCCCGCAGTGCGGCGGCGTCCTGCGCGGTGCGCAGGGTGTGCACGCCGCGCAGCCCGGCGCCCGGCACGCCGAGCGGGCGCGGCCGGGCCCCGGTGGCCAGGACGAGATGGCCGTACGCGTACGCGGAGCCGTCGTCGAGGCGGACCGTGCGGGCGTCCGGGTCGATGCCCGTCACGGTGCCCCCGACCAGGTCGATCGCCCGGCGCACGTAGTACGTCGCGGGCCGCAGCCACAGCCGGGTCTCGTCCGCCTCGCCCTTGAGGTAGGCCTTGGACAGCGGCGGACGCTCGTACGGGAGGGTGTCCTCGGCGCTGATGAGCGTGATGCTGCCCCGGTAGCCGTGTTCGCGCAGGGATGCCGCCGTCTGGTAGCCGCCCTGTCCGGCGCCGACGATGACGACGGACGCGGGGTGTGTGCTGTCGTCCGTCATCAGTACTGCCGTTCCGGGAGGTGGACGATCAGGCCGTCCATGGCGTCGGTCACCGTGAGCTGGCAGCTCAGGCGGCTGGTGGGGCGGCGCGGGCAGGCGGCGAAGCCGAGCATGTGGTCCTCGTCGGGGTGTGCGGGCTCCAGTTGGTCGAGGCTCGTCTCGTCCACGTAGACGTGGCAGGTGGCGCACTGCGCGTTGCCGCCGCACTGGGCGACGATGCCGTCGACGTCGTTGAAGACGGCACCGCGCATGACGCTGGTGCCGACGGGGACGTCGATGGTCCGCGCGGTCTCGTCGACGGCGACGTACGTGATTTTGGGCATGGCGGAACTCCTCGGTGCTCCTCGACGGCGTCCGGCCGCGCGCGAGGGCGCGCCGTGGCACGGAGGGCAGCGGTCGAGTGGAATCGATGGAAAGAGAGGGAAAGGAAAGGGGAAGGCGAAGGGGGTGCCGCCTGCGGCCGGTGGGGGACGCGACACCCCTGCCGACTCGCCCTCACACTCGGGCCGTGCGGACACGCGATGTCCTCGGCCATGGGTGGGGCGGCGCGTTGGAACGTACCAGAGGAGTTGCGGGCGCGCTAGGGCGTGTCCGATGGGGCGTGGGCGCGATTGTGGTGCGTGTGTGCCGTGCGGTGCGCCTTCACCTCGCCGTCCCCGTCGCCTCCGCCTCCCGCGTCGCCTCCCCCGTCGCCTCCGTCTTCGCCTTCACCTTCGGCAGGCGGTGTGTCATGAAGGGCCTGCTGGTGGTGAACTCCCTGAATTTCAGGGCGGCTTCGGACAGGTACAGGTCGCGGTTGCGGACCAGGGTGAGCACCCGGTGGCAGTCGGGCGCGTCCACGTGCACCCAGGCGACCGGGGCGAAGGCCTCCGTGCCCGCCTGGCGGGACATGGCCGGGATGAGTCCGATGCCCAGGCCCGCGCTGATCATGTCCTGGCTGGCGGCCGGTTCGTCGCCCTCGCAGGACAGCTGCGGCGTGAGCCCCTCCGCCGCGAAGAGCCGGTCGAGGAGCGCTCGCTGCCAGTTGCCGCGCCGCGTGGTGACGAAGGGCTCGTCGGCGATCTCGGGGATCGTGACGCTCTCCCGCCCGTCGAGCCAGTGTCCGGGCGGCACCGCGAGGAGGACCTCCTCGCGGGCGAGCTCGACCGACTCCAGGTTCGGCCCCGCGAGCGGCTGCGACGCGACGCAGAAGTCGACGTCACCGGCGCGCAGCTGACGGGCCATCTCCTCCGCGTTCGACTGGTAGAGCCGCACGTCGGCACGGGGACAGGCGGCCCGGAAGCTGCCGAGGAGATGGGTGACCGTCAGGAGGGTCTCGGACGCGACGGCGACCCGGCCGAGCCCCGTGTCACGGGCGTCGCGCAGGGCCCGACGGCCGTCGTCGAGCTCGCTCAGGGCCCGGTCGACATGGCGCAGGAACATCGCGCCGTACGGGTTGAGGCGGATGCGGCGGCCCTGCCGGTCGAACAGCGGCGTGCCGAGCTCGGCCTCCAGGCGCGCGATCGTGCGGCTGAGCGAGGGCTGGGCGACGCGCAGCTCCTCCGCGGCGCGGCTGATGTGCTCGTACCGGGCGACGGCCTGGAAGTAGCGCAACTGCAGAAGATCCACGATCCACCTTCACTTATGCCTGCCGAAGCATCTTCACATGACTGAACCGGTCTTGGAAGTGCATAAGCGATTCTCCCTACGGTCTCCCATGGGTCACCGCGCAGGTGCCGGGCAACGGCGCCCGTCACCTGCACACGCGACGCGGTTCCCGCCCCCGTCCACGCGACCGCCCCACCCCTCCGGAGGGGCCGCGCGTCCGCCCGACCACCCAGGAAGGTCGCACCATGAGCGCTGCGGAGCTGGCCCGACTCCAGTTCGCGGCCACGACCGGCATCCACTGGCTGTTCGTGATCCTCACCATGGGGCTCGTCCCCCTCGTGGCGATCATGCACACCCGGGCCGCGTACACCCGTGATCCCGCCAAGAGAGCCCTCCGGGAGCGCATGACCCGCTTCTGGGGCCAGCTCTACGTCATCAACTACGCGGTCGGCATCGTCACCGGCCTCGTCATGGAGTTCCAGTTCGGGCTGAGCTGGAGCGGCCTGAGCAAGTTCGCGGGCAATGTCTTCGGCGCCCCGCTGGCGCTCGAAACCCTCATCGCCTTCTTCGCCGAGTCCACCTTCCTCGGCATGTGGATCTTCGGCTGGGGCCGGCTGCGCAGAGGCGTGCACGTCACGCTCATCTGGCTGGTCACCCTGACCGCGTACGCCTCCGGGTACTGGATCATGATCGCCAACGGCTTCATGCAGCACCCCGTCGGCTACGACGTGCGCGACGGCGCCGCCTACTTGACCGACTTCGGGGCGCTGCTCACCAACTCCAGCGCCCTGGTCGCGCTCGGCCACGTCGCGCTCGCCGCGCTCACGACGGGCGGCGTCTTCGTCGCCGGGGTCAGCGCCTACCACTTCCTGCGGCGCACCGAGGAGGTCGAGCTGTTCCGCGGCTCGCTGCGCCTGGGCCTGTGGGTGTCCGCGGTGGCCTCGTTCTTCGTCGTGGTCGTCGGCGAGATGCAGCGGCCCGTCATCGAGCGGACCCAGCCCATGAAGGACGCGGTCCTGGAGAACAGCGGCGTCGCCGAGGCGCAGGCGCGGCTCGTCGAGAAGTACGGGCCCGGCGACTACGTGCCCTGGCAGGACACGATGCGGATCTCGATGGACGTGATGACGGTCATCGGCAACACCGTGTCCACCCTCACGCTCATCGCCGTCGTCCTGCTGTGGAAGGACCGCCTGATGCGCTGGCGGCCCGCCCTGTGGATCCTCGTCGCGACGGTCCCGTTCCCCTTCGTCGCCGGTGCGGGCGGCTGGGTCGTCCGCGAGGTCGGGCGCCAACCCTGGCTCGTGTACGGCGAGTTGACGGTCGACGACGCGCTCTCCGGCGTCAGCACGGCCTCGCTCGCCGTGTCCTGCACCGTCTTCATCGCCGTCTTCCTCGCCCTTGCGGTGACGAACTGGACCCTGATCACCCGCTTCGCCCGCCGCGGCCCGGACGCCACCCAGCTCGGCGCCGCCGAGCCGCTCCCCGCCGAGGCCGACCCGGTCGGCGCCTCCGTGATCTGACTCCTCTTGTCCCTTGCACCTCCCTGTCCTTGAAGAAAGTTGAGCGAAATGAGTCTGGAGACCTGCTGGCTGGCCCTCCTCGGCCTGCTCCTCGCCGGGTACTTCGTCCTCGGCGGCTACGACTACGGCGTACAGATGCTGCATCCCTGGCTCGGCGGGAGGAGCGGGCGGGAGGTCGACCGGAATAGCGCCCTCGACGCCATCGCGCCGTTCTTCCTGGGCAACGAGGTCTGGCTGGTCGCCTTCGCCGGCGTCCTGTTCGGCGCCTTCCCGCATCTGGAAGGCACCCTTCTGTCCGGCCTGTACCCGCTGATCGTGGCGATCCTCGTCGGCCTCGTCCTCGGCAACGCGGCCGTCCAGCTGCGCGGGCGCGCCCACAGCGCGCGCGGCCGCCGCCGGTGGGACGCCCTGATCGTGTTCGGCGGCGCGCTCCCCGCCGCGTGCTGGGGACTCGTGGTGGGACTGCTGCTGCACGGCGTGCCCCGCCGGGCCGACGGCAGTTTCCACGTCGGGTTCGGCGCCGTGTTCTCGCCGTTCGTGCTGGCCTGCGGCATCACCACCGCGCTGCTCTTCGCGGCGCACGGCGCGGCCTTCGTCGCGCTGCGCTCCGCCCCGGATCTCGCCGTCACGGCACGGCACTTGGGTGCCGGGCTGCTGCGTGCGGCGGGCGCCGTGGGCTGTCTTCCGCTGCTCCTCACGCTCTTCGGCGCGGGCGCCTCGATGACGAACCGCGCGACCTCGGCGGTCATCGCCGTCCTGTTCGCGGCGGCGCTGACCGGTGCCTGGTGGTCCCTCTCCCATGGGCACCACGTCCGGGCGTTCGTGGCCACGTGCTGCGCGACGGCGCTGCCCGTGCTGCTCGTGGGGGCAGGCCACTACCCGTACGTCCTGATCAGCTCGGCGGGTTCGGGGCTGACCGTCGGTCACGCCGTCACGGACGACGCCACCTTGAAGATCCTGAGCGTGTTCGGGGTCCTGGTGGTCCCGGTGATCCTCGCGTACCAGGCGTGGAGCTGGTGGGCGTTCCGGGGGCGGACGGGCCGCCGCCACCCGAGCTACTTCTGAGCCGGGCCATTTCCGAGCCGGGCCATTTCTGAGCCGACGACGTGAGCGTGAGGGAGAGGGACTCCGGATGAAACCGGTCGAACGGCGTCTGCTGCGGGAACTTCCGGTGCTGCGGCGCCATATGACGTACTCCACGGCGCTCGCGCTGCTCGGCGCCGGGCTCGTCGTCGCGCAGGCGGTGCTCCTCGCGACGGTCCTCGCGGACGGGTTCGGCGGGCACGTCAACGAGCACGTCACCGGGTACTTCGCCGGGGACGGGGGCCAGGTCGGGCCGTTGGTCGCGCTGGGTGCCGTCATGGCGCTGCGGGCGCTTCTCGCCTGGGTCCGCGGGACGCTCGCGCAGCGCGCCGCGGCCGACGCCAAGCGCGCGCTGCGGGACCGGATCACCGGGTGGCTGCGGCACGCCGACCCGCTGCGCCTCGCGGCCCACCGTCACGGCGAGACGGCGACGCTGCTCACCCGGGGCCTCGACTCCCTGGATCCGTACGTCATCGGCTACCTGCCCACGATGGCGGCCGCCGCCGTGGTGCCCCTGACGGTCGTCGCCTGGCTGCTGTGGACCGACTGGACCTCGGCGCTCATCATCGTCGTGACCCTGCCGCTGATCCCCGTGTTCGGCGCGCTGGTCGGCCTGCACACCGCACGGCGTACCGCACGGCAGTGGCAGTTGCTCGCCCGCCTCGGCGGTCACTTCCTGGACGTGGTGGCGGGGCTTGCGACGCTGCGGGCGTTCGGCCGCGGGCGGCACCAGGCCCGGGTGGTGGGCGAGATGGCCGAGGCGCACCGGCGGGCCACGATGCGGACGCTGCGCGTGGCGTTCCTCTCCTCCTTCGTCCTGGAGACGGTCGCCACGCTGTCCGTGGCGCTGGTGGCCGTCCCTGTCGGGCTGCGGCTGCTCGGCGGCGAGACGGATCTGCGGACGGCGCTGGTCGTCCTGTTCCTCGCCCCCGAGGCATATCTGCCGCTGCGGGCCATGGGGGCGGCGTTCCACGACAGCGCGGAGGGTGTGACGGTGGCGGAGCGGGTGTTCGCGGTTCTCGACGGGGCCGGGGAGCGGGGCCGGGGCGGCGCCCTCAATGAGCAGGGCAGGCACGCGGCTCCCAGCGACCACCACCGCAAGACCGCCCCCACCCCGGCCCCCCTCCCCCGCACAGCCACGCACCTGCGCCTCGACGACGTCACCGTCCAGTACCCGGGCCGCGCCACCCCCGCCCTCCGACGCGTCTCCCTCTCCGTCCGCCCCGGCGAACACGTCGCCCTGGTCGGCCCGAGCGGCGCGGGCAAGTCCACGCTCCTTGCGCTGCTCCTCGGGTTCGTGACCCCCGAGTCGGGGCGGGTCGAGGTCGGCGGCACCGACCTCGCCCGCCTGGATCCCGACGACTGGCGGTCCCGGGTGGCGTGGGTGCCCCAGCGGCCGCACCTGTTCGCGGCGTCCGTGGCGGACAACATCCGCCTCGGGCGCCCCGACGCGAGCGACGCCGAGGTGCGGCGGGCGGCCCGCGCCGCCTCGGCCGACCTCTTCGTCGAGGAGCTGCCGGAGGCGTACGACACGCCGCTCGGCGAGCACGGTGCCGGGCTCTCCGCAGGTCAGCGCCAACGGATCGCCCTGGCCCGGGCGTTCCTCAAGGACGCCCCCGTACTGCTCCTCGACGAGCCGACCGCCCACCTCGACCCCGAGAGCGAGGCCGCCGTCACGCGCGCCACGGTCGGCCTCATGCGCGGCCGGACCGCGGTGGTCGTCGCGCACCGCACGAGCCTGCTGCCCCACGCCGACCGGGTCGTCACGGTACGGGCGGGCCGCGTCGACCTGCCCCGACCGGCACCCGCGCAGGGCCTGGTGACCTCATGACCGCACCCGCGCGGGCCGACTCCGTCACGGGCGTACGTGAAGAGACCGGCGCCCCCATCCCCGTACCCCCCATACCCCCCGGAGAGCCCGGTGACCTCATGAGCGCCCACCCCCAGGCCACCGCCGCCCCGGCGCGCGAGCCGCGCCCCACCGTCCGCCTCCTGCGCCACCTCCTCCCGTACTGGCGCAGGCTGCTGCCCGCCGCGCTCGCCGCGGCGGGCAGCGAACTCGCCGCCACGGCGCTGATGGCCACCGCCTCCTGGCTCATCACCCGCGCCGCCGAACAGCCGCCGCTCGCGTCGGTGAGCCTCGCGATCGTCGCGGTGCGCGCCCTGGCCCTGGGGCGCGGCGCGCTGCGCTACGCCGACCGGCTCCTCGGCCACGACGGCGTGCTGCGGGCCGTCGCGGGCTTCCGCACCCGGGTGTACGAGGCGCTCGTGCCGCTCGCCCCCGCGGGCACCCCCGCCTTCCGCAGCGGCGACCTGCTGACCCGCCTCGTCGACGACGTCGACGCCGCGCAGGACCTGCTCCTGAGGGTGCTGATCCCGGCCGCGGCCGCCTGCGCGGTCGCGGCCACCGCCACCGGCCTCGCCACGGCGCTGCTGCCGCAGGCGGGCATCCTGCTGGGGCTGCTCCTGGCCGTGGCGGGGCTGCTCGTGCCCGCCCTGGTGCTCACGCTGTCCCGCCGCGCGGGCCACGCGGAGAAGGCAGCGCGCGCAGAACTCGCCGCGCTCACCGTCGACTTGACCCAAGGAGCCGCGGACCTGGCCGCGTACGGCGCCCGCGGCCGTGCCGACGAGCGGGCCCGGGGCGCCGCCGCCCGGGTCGCCGCGCTCGAACGTCACCAGGCCCTCACCACCTCCCTCGCCTCGGCCGCGGTCCTGCTGCTCCAGGGCGGCGCGACGGTCGGCGTCACGTGGCTCGCGCTGGACGCCCACGCGGACGGCGCGCTGCCCGCCGTGCACCTCACCGTCCTCGCGGTCCTCGCGCTCGTCTCCTTCGAGGCCCTCGCCCCGCTGCCCGCCGCCGCCCGCCGCCTCGCCGAAGTGCGGGCGTCCGCGCGCCGGTTGGCCGACCTCTTCGACACGCCGCCCCCGGTCACCGACCCGCCCGCCCCGGCCCGGCTCCCCACCGACGGGCCGCTCGGCGTGGACATCGCCGGCCTGCGGGTGCGCCACCGCCCCGACGGCCCGGCGGCCCTGGACGGAGTGACCCTGCGGCTGCCGCCCGGGCGCCGCACCGTCCTGCTCGGTGCCAGCGGCTCCGGCAAGTCGACGCTCATCGCGGCGCTCATGCGGTTCGTGCCGTACGAGGCCGGGAGCGTCCGCGTCGGCGGGCGCGAACTGCGGGACTGCACGGGCGACGACGCCCGCCGGGCGATCACCGGCATGACGCAGGACGCCCACGTCTTCCACACCACGATCCGCGCCAACCTGCTCCTCGCCCGCCCCGACGCCACGGACGCCGACCTGCGCGAAGCCGCCCGCAGGGCCCGGCTCCTGGACTGGGTCGCGTCGCTGCCCGACCGCTGGGACACCCTCCTCGGCGAGGACGGCGCCGCGATGTCGGGCGGCCAGCGCCGGCGCCTGCTCCTGGCCCGCGCGCTCCTCGCCGACCCGCCCGTCCTCGTCCTGGACGAACCCACCGAGGGACTCGACCCCGACACCGCCGCCGCCGTGCTCGCCGACATCCTCGACGCCACCCGCGGCCGCACCACGCTCCTGGTCACCCACGACCGGTCGGGCCTCGCCGCGGCCGACCAGGTCGTGACCCTCGACCGGGGCCGGATCCGACCCGTGGACCTCACAGAGTTCGCCTGACGGGCCCGGCCGCCGCGTCCGGCCCCGCTACCGGCCGTTCATACGGCGGACAGCTCCTCCTCCCCCTTCCGACCGGAGAGTCGTCACGGCCTGACCGGAGTGTGGACCCGTCATGTTCGCGACATGAAAGGGACCCCCTCCATGGCTCAGCCCCGCAGGGCCCGCTCCGCCCTCGGCCGCCTCGCCCTCGCCCCGGCGTGCGCGGCACTCGCGGCGCTCACCGCGACCGCGCCCGCCACGAGCGCCCTCCCGACCACCACCGCACCATCCGCCGCCGCAAGGACCGCCACCCCGTCGCCCACCGCCCCGCTCCCCGCCGTCACCCCCACCGCCGAGACCCCCGCCCTCCACGACGACGAAGCGGGCGGCAACGCCGACGCCGACGACCCCGCGATCTGGCGCAACCCCGCCGACCCCGACCGCAGCCTGGTCATCGCCACCGCCAAGGAGGGCGGCCTGCGCGTGTACGACCTCGACGCGCGCGTGGTGCAGTCGGTCCCGGCGCCCGCCGCGCCCGGCCCGGACGACGCGCCGGGCCGCTTCAACAACGTCGACCTGGTGCACGGCCTCCGCCTGCCGTCGGGCCGCGCCGACCTGGCCGTGACCAGCGACCGCGGCAGCGACCGGCTGCGCGTCCACCGCATCGACCGCGACCGCGCCGGCGGCCCGCTCGTCGACGTCACGGATCCGTCCGCGCCCGCCGTCTTCTCGTCATCGCAGGACGAGATCAACGACCAGCGCACCGCGTACGGCCTCGCGACCTGGACCGACCCGTCGACCGGCCGCTCCTATGCCGTCGTCAGCCGGCGCGAGCGCACCCGCGTCGCGCTCCTCCAGCTGACCGCGCGCTCCGACGGCACGGTCGGCTACCGCAAGCTCCGGACGCTCGACCTGCCCCGCACCTTCCGCCTGCCGAACGGCGCCACCTGGTCGCCCTGCGCCGAGCCCGGCGAACTGCCGCAGGTCGAGGGGATGGTCGTGGACCCCGCCACCGGCACGCTGTACGCGGGCCAGGAGGACGTCGGCATCTGGCGGCTCCGCGCCGACCTGACCGGCAAGCCCCACCTCGTCGACAAGGTACGGGAGTACGGCGTCCCGGGGACGTACGACGAAGCGGCCGACGAGTGCGTCGCGGGCGCCGACCCCGGCTACGGCGGCAAGCACCTGACGGCCGACGTCGAGGGCCTGACGCTGCTGACGGAGGACGACGGCGACGGCCGTCTGCTCGCCTCGAGCCAGGGCGACCACACCTTCGCCGCCTACGACCGCGAGCTGTCCGACCACAACGCGTACGAGGGCGGCTTCCGCGTCACCCCGGCGTCCGCCGCCCTCGACGGCTCGGAGGAGTGCGACGGCGCCGCCGTCCTCAACCGGCCGCTCGGCGCCAGGTATCCGCACGGCCTGCTCGTCGTCCAGGACGGCCACGACGCACCCGGAGACCCCGAACGCCCCTCCACCAACTTCAAGTTCGTGGACCTCGGCAAGGTGCGCGACGCCCTCGACGACTGAGGCGGCCCCCGCGTCGCCGTGCTAGCTCAGCCGGGTCGCGGCGTACACGTCGATGGCGGCCTTGTGGTACGCGGCCAGGCCCGGCGCGATCGACTCGTACCCGGCGCGCCAGTGCGGGTTCTCCACGCAGGAGCGCCCGATCGCGCGGTACTCGTCGGCGGTGGCCGCCCGGATCCGGGCCAGGGTGCGGTACTGGGTGTCGATCTCGGCCTGCACCTCGTCGGCGTCGGCGGGCAGGCCGAGGGCGAGCAGCTCGGCGAGCCGGACCAGCTGCGCCGTGCGCTCGCGTTCGTCGGCAGACCTCTCGGCCTCGCTCAGCGCCGCCGCGTGCCGCACGACGGCCTCGACCAGGTCCGGGAAGTCCCGCAGGCCCTTCATGTACCGGGCGGGCCTGATGCCCTCGAACAGGTTCTCCGGGCGACTGACGCTCGTCATCTCCGTACCGTCCTTCCTGGACTGTTCCAGTGCGCTGATCGTGCGCGCGACCGTGGCGGCCAGGGCGTCGAGCCGGTCGCGCTCGTCGAGGAGCCGGCGGTGGTGGCCGCGCAGGGCCTGAAGCTCGTCGACCTGCTCCGCCAGGACCCGGCCGATGTCGGCGAGTCCCAGGCCCAGCGCCCGCAGCACGAGGATCTGCTGAAGCCTCAGCAGCTGGCGCTCCTCGTAGTAGCGGCGCCCGCTGTCGCCGGTCCTGGCCGGCGACAGCAGGCCGACCTCGTCGTAGTGCCGCAGCGTCCGGGCGGTCACGCCCGACATCCGGGCGACCTTCTCGATCGGCCAGGCCATCGCCGACTCCCCACGCGTGCTCCACCGGCCGTGTTCCCCCGGCCTGTCCACGACGGTAGAAGCTGCCGGTGCGGCAGCTTCAAGCCCGGCGCCCGGATTGCCCCCGCGTCGGGACCCGGGCCCTGGTCGCGCACGCGACCTGCGTCAAGGCGCTGTGCGCGGCCCTCCGCGCGCCCTACACTCGTCTGGCCCCATGGGGTGATGCAGCACGCCACATCGGCTCGGATGGTGACCGGATGGCAGAAGTCCCGTTGGCGGAGGCGATCGCCCGGCTCCGGCGCGAACTGCAGGACGCGATCGCGGCCGGGCAGGGAGAACAGCTCAAGTTCGAACTCGACGCCGTGGTCCTGGAGTTGGAGGTCGCGCTCAGCACGGGGGCCGGGGCCGGGGCCAAGGCCGGTTTCTGGAGCGTGCTGACGGCCGAGGCGACCGCCGACCACCGCCGGGGCTCGACGCACCGGCTCACCCTGACCCTGACGCCCCGCCTCGCCGACGCGCCCGACGGCCGCCGCGTCCAGGTGGGCGACGCGATGACCACCCGGCCGTCCGCCGTGCGGCCCGAGTGAGGCCGAAGGGCCAGGGGGAGCCGCGCGATGGACGACGAGCAGCGGCGGCGGGGCGCCCACCGCGTGGTCGAGGTCTGGGCCGGGGACCGCGAGGGCGTGAGCTACGGCTCCGGGTACGCCGTCGCCGACGACCTGGTCCTGACCGCGCGGCACGTGCTGCGCCAGGGCCCGCCGTACCACGTACGCCTCTTCGGCGAGGCGGTGGACACCGACGCCGAAGCGGCCTGGGAGCCCGAGGGCACCCTGGACGCCGCGCTGCTGCGGGTGCCCTCCGCGCCCTGGCGGGCCGCGCCCGACCGGGGCGCCCTGCGCTGGGGCCGGGTCGCGGACAGCGGGGTGTGGGCTTGCGCGCACGGGTTCCCCAAGGCGCAGGAGCGCCCCGGCGGCGCACGCGAACCCGAGACCCTGGAAGGCCGGATCAGCCGGACGACGGGTGCGCTCGGCGGGCGCTACCACGTCGACATCACCAGCTCCCACCCGGTCTCCCTGGGCGCCGACGCCTCCGCCTGGCAGGGCATGTCGGGCGCCGTGCTCCTCGGCGCCGGGCGGGAGCTGCTCGGCGTGGTGGTCGACGACCCGGTGATGTTCGGCGGCCGCAGGCTCGAAGCGGTGACCGTGTCGCGGCTGCTCGACGAGCGGGGCTTCGCCGATCTGGTGGGGGTGTACGCGCATCACGTCGAGGACGTGCACCCCTGGCCGGACGTCCGTGAACTCGACGCGCGGGCCAGCGGGTTCCTGACCCCGGCGTACGAGGACCTGAGCCGGGCGGACGTCCCGGACTACAAGCTGCTCCAGGCCAGGCACCGGCAAGTTCCCTTCCTCGGCCGCGAGGAGCAGCTCCGCCGGCTGTGGCGCTGGTGGGCCGGGCCCGAGCAGTTCAGCGTGGCGGTGGTCACCGGGGACGCCGGGGCGGGCAAGACCCGGCTTGGCGCGGAGCTGTGCGAAGGCGTGACCGGGCACGGCTGGTCGGCGGGGTTCGCGCGCCTGCGGCAGCTGGCCGACGCCGGGTCCGCCCGGGTCGAACTCGTCTGGCCCACGCTCCTGGTGGTCGACTACCCCGACGGTCTGACCGACGACATCGGCCGTCTGATCGCCCGGTTCGCCCAGCCCGGGCGGCGCGGTGCGCCGCTGCGCCTGCTGCTGCTCGACCGCGCGCCCGACCAGGAGGCCGACCCGCGGCAGGGTGCCCTGTTCCCCGACTCCGTCACCTGGTGGGCCGACCTGAGCCGGACCACATCCGGTCTTGTGGCGCACGGCACCCGCGAGGTCGTGCGGCTCGCGGCGGGCCGCCTCGCGCCGCCGGAGCGGGTCCGGCACGCCCGGCGGGCGCTCGCGGCCTTCGGCGGCGGCACCGTGCCCGCCGTCCTGCCCGACCTGAGCGACGACGGCTACAGCAACCCCCTCAAGGTGCATCTGGCCGTGCTGCTCGCCCTGCGCGGCGAGACCTCGCCCACGGCCGCGGGCACCCTCAAGCTCTTCGTGGCGCGGGAGCGCGACCGGTGGCAGCGTCGCCTCGCCCCGCACGGCCTCCACGACCTCGGCACGGTCGCCCCGCACCACGCGGTCGTCCTCACCACCCTCACCACCCCCACCCGCGCGGAGGCGGTGGACCTGCTCACCGCGCTCGACGGCTTCGACGACGGCGACGCGCCGGCCCGGGTGCGCGTCTCGGAGTGGCTGCAGGAGCTGTTCCCCGGGCCCGGGGGCCGCCTGGCCCCGCTCGCCCCCGACCTGCTCGCCGAGCAGCTGCTCGAAGACACCGGTGACCGGCTCCCCGCCCTGGTCCTGCGCCTGTACGACCACCCCGCGCGGACCCTCGACCACACCGTCCGCCTGCTCGACGCCCTCCAGCTGGCCGCCCGCCAGGAGAGCCGCGAACAGGTGCGGGCGGCCCTGCGGGGCCTGCTCGTCGCCCGGTTGGGCCCGCTGGTCGACGAGGCCGCCGCGCAACCGCAGTCCCAGCTGCCGGGCCTCCTCGAAACCGCCGTCGAGCGCTGTGCCGCCTACGACACCGGCCTCGCCCTTGCCACGGCTGCGGCCGCCGTGCGGCACCGGCCCCCTGGGCCCGAGGGCCACCGGGCGGTGACCGCGCTGCGCCGCCGGGTCGCCGCCCTCGCGGTCGCCGGGTTCGACGCCCGCGACGACCACCTGACGGCCGCCGAACGCGCCACCCGCGTCGACCTGTTGACCGACCTCACGGCCCAGCACGCGGCGCTCGGCGAGCCCGCGGAGGCGACCCGGCACGCCGAACGGGCCTGCGCGCAGTGCGGCCCGGACGACCCGGCCGCCCGGGCCCGGGTGACCTACAACCTGGGCACCTGCCTGGCCCGCGCCGCCGACCACGTCCAGGCGCTGCCCTGGCTCGACGAAGCGGCCCGGCACTACGAGAAGCTCGCCGCCCGTGCCGCCGAGCACCGCCCCGCCTGCACCGACGCCCTGATCAACCTCGCGCTCTGCCATGCCGACGGCGGCGAGCGGGCCGAGGCCGCCCGGACGCTCGCGCGGGCCATCGAGTACGGCTCCGGCAAGCGGCTGTCGCGCGTCGCCGGGATGCGCGAACTCCTCGTCGACCTGGCCCGCAGTCTCGACGCCGAGCGCGACGCCGGGCAGGACCAGGGTGCCGGGGCCGGGGCCGGACGCGAGCCGGATCCCGACGGCGCGTCCGGAGCCGAGCGGGCCGTGGACGGCTACTGCCGCTGCGTGGGCTCCGATCCGCTCGCGCCCAAGGCGTACGAGGACGTCGTCAACCTCGAATTCGCCGTCGCGCGGACCGTCCAGGGCTTCGGCGCCCGCGCGCCCGACCGGCTCAGGAACGCCCTGGTCCCGCTCCTCGTCCCGCGCGCGGCCGCCAACCAGGCCCGCTACCAGGCGTTCGACCAGGCCGAGCACCTCAGGATCCTCGCCTCCGGCCTGGCCGGATGGGGGCGCCATGAAGAGGCGCTCGTACCGGCGGTCGAAAGCGTCGAGCTGCTGCGCCGGTTCGTCGTCCCCAAGGAGCCGGAGAACCGCTGGATGCTCGCCCGGGGCCTCGGCATCCTCGCCGACTACAGCCGCGCGGCGGGCCGGCTCGACGACGCGATCGGCCACGCACGGCAGCACGTCGAGGAGCGCCGCGCGCTCCTCCCGGAGGACTACACGGCGTACTCCCCCACCGGCGCGACCGCCCTGCACGGCGCCGTGCGGCCACCGGCCCCCGGCTCCGCGCTCGCCGCGGCCCTGGGTGACCTCGCCGACCTGCTGCACGACGCCGGCCGGTTCCAGGAGGCGGCCGAGTACGCCCGTGAGGCCCTCGCCCTCCACACCGAACTGGCCCTGCGCCACCGGGAACTGCGGCCGGACCTGGGACAGGCCGCCGCCGGGTACGGCTCGCTGCTGCTCGGCCTCGGCCGCCCCGACGAGGCCCTCGACGCGCTCGTGAGCGCCGCCGAGGTCTTCGACGAACTCGCCGCGGAGGACGGCCGGCACACCGGCCGGGCCGCGGAGGCGTTCCTCGATGTCGCCTGGGCCCAGCTCCTCCTGGGGGCGGAAGGCCCCGCCCGGTCCCTGCCCGCCGCCCGGCGGGCCGTCGACCTGCTCGACGGGGTCCCGGACGCGGAGCGCGACGCGCTGGACGAGGCGCGGGCGCTCGTGTGCCTGAGCACGGTGCTGTACTCCCTGAGCCGGGTCCAGGAGGCCGCCGGGCCGGCCCGGCAGGCCGTGGCGCTGTGCCGTGCGGCCGCCGACGGCAGCGAGGAGGCCAGGGCGGGCCTCGCCCACGGGCTCACCCTGGTCGGAGCCTGCGCCCTGCGCCTCGGCCGCCACGACGTGGGGCTCACGGCGGCCCGCGAGGCGGTCGACACGCTGGCCGAACTGCCCGGCGAGGACCCGGTCCTGGGCCTGGTGCGCGGCATGGCCCTGTCCACTCTGGCCGCCGAGCTGATCCTCTCCGGGAACCCGGCCGACGCGGAGGGCCCGGCGGCGGACGCGGTCGCCGCCGCCGACGCCCTGGCGGAGCCTGCCGGGGAGGACGTCGCCGTCGGCCTCGCCCTCAGCCGGGCGGACGCGCTGGCCTCCTTGGCGCAGAGCCGGATCTTCACCGGGCGTCCCGCCGAAGCGCTCGACCCGCTGGACCGGGCGGCCGACGACCTGCGCGCGTCCCCGGCCGACAACCCGGTCGTCCGCTCCACCCTCACCAGGATCCGGCACAGCCGTGGGCTCGCCCTCGCCGGTCTCGGACGGCCGGAGGAGGCGCTCGGCGTCCTCACGGAGGCGCTGGGTCCGCCGGAGGAGGACACCGACGTGGGCCAGTCCGTGCTGCGGGCGGAAGTCCTCACCGCGCAGGGGAGCTGCCATGTCGCGCTCGGCCGACCCGACGCGGCGGCCGAGCGCTTCGCCCTGGCGGCGCGGCTCTTCGGTGACCTGCCGCCGGAGACCGCGGCCGCCGTCGTCGTACCGCGGGCCAGAACGCTCGTCTTCCTCGCGGAAAGCCTGCTGTCCCTCGGCGATCAGCAGGGCGCGCGCGAGGCGGCGCGGGAGAGCCTGGAGCTGCCGGAAACCGGGGGCGGCGCCCCCGCGGAGACCTTCTTCCGCGGGTGCGCGCACCTGGTGCTCGCCCAGCGGGGCGCGCAGCTCGGCGAGCCGTTCGGCGACGACGCGGAGCGGGCGTCCGCGCTGCTCCGTGCCCTTCCCGAGGACGACCCCTCCGTGGCACCGGCGCTCGCCAAGGCCGTCGCCCTGCGGGCCGTGCACCTGTTCAACGCGGCCCTGCTCACCGAGAGCGAGGACGAGCAGGAGGTCCTGGACGCGTTCCGGGAAGCCCTCACGGCGGCGACGGAAGCGGCGGACCGGCAGCGCGCGTGGCCCGACGACCCGGACGCGCTCGCGAGCCTGGGCTCCGTGCTGCACATCACCGGCATCTGCCTGACCGCCCTCGACCGCCCCGCCGACGCGCTCGCCCCGCTCCGCGAGGCCACGGACGTCCTGCGCCCGTTCGCCGGCCACCCGCAGATCGCCCTCGAACTCCTCGGCGCGGTCCACCGCAAGGCCCTCTGCCACACACAGCTGGAACAGCACCCCGAAGCCCTTGAGGCGTACGCCGAGGCCGTGGCCCTCCTCGTCCCGTACGCCGAGCAGGGCCCCGCCGAGTACGTGCCGCAGCTCCTGCACGTCCTGGACGGCCAGATCCACACGCTCCGGGAACTGGGCAGGAACGACGAGGCCGAGGCGGCCCGCACTTGGGCGGACGAGTGGCGGCGGGTTCCTTTGTGACGGGCGGGTGCCCTTGTGCCTCCGCGGGGACCGTTCCGACCCATGTGGTGGGCCTGCACCCTCGGCGTGCTCGCGCTGGTCGCGCGCTTCCGTCCGCAGGACACCGGGACCCTCGTCGACCTGATCCACGCGGAAGCGCGGCACCGCTCGCAGGTCCGGGTCGGCCCCGCTCCCGCGGAGCCGCCGGAGCTGACCTTCGGGGTCGGCGGGGAGGGCGCCGCGGGTCACGCGCGGGCGCGCCCGCCGCCCTCGACTCTCGTCGGTCCGGACGATCCCTTCTCCTCGCCTTCGGCCCACAACGACCGCACATGGCCCAGGTGCCGGGTGATGCACCGCTCGGCACCCTTGGCGTCGCCGGCCAGCATCAGGTCGAGGAGTTCGATGTGCTCCTCGGCGGAGGGGAGCAGCTGGTCGCGCGCGTCGAGGCCCGCAAGGCCGTACAGACGGGAGCGCTTGCGCAGGTCGCCGACGGTCTCCACGAGCCGGTCGTTGCCGCCGATGGCGAGCAGGGAGAGGTGGAACTGCCGGTCCGCCTCCAGATAGCCGATCAGATCGTGGGCCCGCGCCGCCCGCACGATCTGCTCGGCGACGGGCCGCAGCGCCTCCAGCTCCTCGCGCGAGGCGGTGCGCGTGATGCGCCCGATCATGGGGACCTCGATGAGGAGGCGGATCTCGGTGTACTGGTCGAGGTCGCGCTCGTTGACCTCGGTGACGCGAAATCCCTTGTTGCGCACGGGTTCCACGAGCCCTTCGCGGGCGAGGTCCAGCATCGCCTCGCGCACCGGCGTGGCGGAGATGCCGAAGTCCTCGGCGAGGCCGGGCGCCGAGTAGACCTCGCCGGGCCGCAGTTCACCGGAGATCAGGGCGGCGCGCAGCGCGTGGGCGACCTGGTCGCGCAGCCGTTCTCGGGCGGTGATCAGGTTGGCGTGCTTGAGATGACCCATCTGTTCCCTCCGGTACTGCCGCGCTGCCTGACCGTACGATGTCACGTTGTTTGTGCTGGTGACAGGGCGTGGGGGCGGGTCGTGGGCCAGGACGTGCGGGCGGCGCGGCGCGGTGCGCGCGTTCGGCGGCTCGCGGATGCGGCGCGGCGGCCGCTCCGTCCGGTCTGACGGCGCATCGGATGCGCGCCGATTTCAACAACCGGGTCCAGGGCCTTCTCAAGCAATGTGACGTGTGCAATGGTACATGTCACACATTCAATTGTGTGCATGACATTAACGCGCATGACATCCGCAGGCTCAACTCCCGTTGACCCGCACGGTCCGCAACCCCCCATCGCCGTGCCCCACGCACGGCCGCCGACCGGCCGGAGGCCATCTTGATACCGATAACCCCCACGCTCAGAAGATTCGCGCCCCTGCTCATCACCGCCCTGGCCCTCTGTCTGGGGCTCGCCCTGCTCGCCCCCACGGGGCAGGCGAGCGGCGCCGAGGCCAAGGCGCCGACGCCGCGGCCCGGCGTCGCCCCGCAGCCCTCGACCCCCACCGCGGTCGCCGCCGAACGCGCCCCCGACGCAGGGCGCGTGGACGATCCGACCGTGCACGTGTCGCAGCGCCCGCCGCTGCGCGCCCGCGCGGACGCCGCCCAGCGCAAGCGGATCGCCGCCCTGGCGAAGCCCGGGAGCGCGGCGGCCTGCAACGTCGGCGACTTCGCATCGAAGACCGGCGCCGCCCTCGTCGAGCAGATCAAGAAGTCGGACAAGGCGTGTCTCTACACGTTCTTCAGCCAGTCAGGCACGAACGCCAAGGGGCTGTTCCGCGAGGAGCAGATGGTGACCGTGGCGAACGCGCTGCGCGCCACCGCCGCCAACTACCCCGGTGACAACAGCACTTCGGTCCTCCAACTGGTCCTGTACCTGCGTGCCGGTTACTACGTGCAGTACGGCCACCCCGACGACGTGGGCTCGTACGGCCCCGCGCTGAAGAGCGCCGCCCAGGGCGGCCTCGACGCCTTCTTCGCCGCTTCCCGCGCCTTCGACGTGAACGACACCAACGGCGAGATCCTCGCCGAGTCGGTCACGCTGATCGACAGCTCGGGCACGAACGCCCGCTATCTGCGCATCGTCAAGAAGCTCCTCACCTCCTACAACTCCTCGTACGACCGCTTCTACTGGATGCGCGCGGCGGTCAACAACACCTACACCGTGCTGTTCCGCGGCCACTACCTGCCGGAGTTCGTGTCCGCGGTGCAGGCCGACACCAGCGTGCTGACCGTCCTGCGTGACTTCGCCGTCGCGCACGCCGATCTGCTCGGCACCGACAAGGCCTATCTGACGGCCAACGCGGGCCGCGAGCTGGGCCGCTTCCTCCAGCACCCGGCGCTCAACCCCACCGTCCGCCCCCTGGCCAAGCAACTGCTCGACCGCAGCTCCATCACCGGCCGCACCGCCGCCCTGTGGGTCGGCGTGGCCGAGATGACGGACGCGTTCGACAAGGCCAACTGCTCCTTCTACGGCACCTGCGACCTGCAGAACCGGGTCCGCGACGCCGTCCTCAAGACCAAGCACACCTGCAGCCCGAGCCTGCGGATCGTCGCCCAGGAGCTGACCGCCGCGCAGCTGTCGGCCGCCTGCTCCAGCCTGGCCAAGCAGGACGCCTACTTCCACGGCGTGGTCAAGGACAACGGGCCGGTCGCCAACGACCGCAACACCACCCTCGAAGTGGTCGCGTTCAACTCCTCCGCCGACTACGGCACCTACGCGGGCATCGTCTACGGCATCGACACCAACAACGGCGGCATGTACCTGGAGGGCGACCCGGCCAAGGCCGGCAACCTGCCGCGCTTCATCGCCTACGAGGCCGCCGACTCCCAGATCTGGAACCTCAACCACGAGTACACGCACTACCTCGACGGCCGGTTCAACATGTACGGCGACTTCGCGGCGGGCCAGACCACGCCGACCGTGATGTGGGTGGAGGGCTTCGCCGAGTACATCTCCTACTCGTACCGCAAGGTTCCCTATGACAACGCGATCGCGGAGGCCGGCAAGAACACGTACAGGCTGAGCACGCTCTTCGACACCACCTACGACAACGCCGACACCACCCGCATCTACCCGTGGGGCTACCTCGCGGTCCGCTACCTGCTCCAGAAGCATCCGCAGGACGTGACCACGCTCCTCGGCCACTACCGCACGGGCAACTGGAAGGCCGCCCGCACCCTGCTCACCAGCACCATCGGCACCCGGTACGACGCCGACTTCGCCGACTGGCTGCGCAAGTGCCACGCCGGTGACTGCGGCACCGTGCCGAGCGCGGCGCGGTGACCGGGAACCCGACCTGAGCCACCACCCCCCACCGGCCCTCCTCAGCCGTACCGGCTGAGGAGGGTCTCGACGTAGTCCTCAAGGCGCTGGGTGAGCACGGCGGGCGTCAGGTCGTGCCGCCCCAGCTCCCGCCAGGGCCCGGCGACCTTCTCCGCGTCCGGCGCGAAGGCGAGGGCGTCGAGGAGCCGCCAGTACAGGTGGGCCGCCGGGTCGTCGCTGAGGGTGCCGCCGGCCTCCCTGTACCGCTCCGCCAGGCGCAGGCCGGCGTCCACCCCGTGCAGGAGCGCCAGGGCGGTGGAGCAGTGGGCCACGTCCAGGTCGGCGGGGCCCCAGGACGTCTCCACCCAGTCCACGACGCCGCTGATCGTCAGGTCGGTGCCGTGGCCGGTGAAGAGGACGTTCCCCGGGTGGAAGTCGCGGTGCAGAAAGCACGGGCGGTGGGCGGGAGGCGGTCGGCGGATCACGTCGACGGCGCGCCGCCACAGGTCGGGCCGTGCCGTGCCGTCGGGAGTCCGCACGCGTTCGGGGCTGGTCCACGCCTCGTACGGGCGCGGGCGGGCGTGGGCCGGGACACGGATCGCGTGGATGGCGACCAGTTGCTCGGCGAGGAGTGCGGTCCTGCGCTCGACGGCGGAGTCGTCGTCAACGCGTACGGTCCCCGGCAGCAGCGACATCACGAGCGACGGGTGGTCGCACCGCGCGGCGGCCGCGTCGACCGCGTGGAGCCGGGCCGCGGGCACGCTCGTGTCCGCGAGCAGGCCAAGGACGTCCGCCTCGCGGGTCAGCAGGCCCGGCGCGTGCCGTACGAAGAAGGGCTTGACGAAGGACCGCAGGACGAGCGCGTACGACCCGTCCCGGCCCTCGACGTCGAGGCGGCGCATCCGTGAGGTCCAGCCGCCCCGCAGGTCCGTGCTGTTCCGTATGCGGTCCCCGGGCGGCAGGCTCCGCTCCACCCATGTGCGGGTGTTGGCCCAGCTCTGTTCCTCGGTCCCGGTGTCCGCTGTCGCCGTACTCTCGCTGTTCGCCACGGGGCGAGCCTAACGATCACCGCGGAGCCGCCCCGGGTGACCGGCACGGCTCGACGGCGAGCCGCACCCCCGGGCCGACGAGCACCGCCGTAAGAGGAACGCATCCTTCCTTCTCACCGTCCTCTCTGCCGTGAAGACCGCAACGCTCCGAGCAGCACTCCCCACGGCCACCGCCGCCACTGCCACCGCCTTCGCCCTGGCTCTGACCCTGGCCTGCGGCACCGCCGCCCAGGCCGCGGCCCCGCAGCAGGCCGCCGGCCGGGCCGCGCCGGACTCGGCCTCCCTGACCAGCTATCGGCTCGCCCCCGGGCTCCTGAAGATCACCGGTGGCAGGACGGCGGGGAACCCGACGCAGGTCCACGGCGTGCTCGGCATGCCCAAGGGCAAGGGCCCGCACCCGGTCGTCGTCGTGGTGCACGGCACGCATCCCAACTGCGTGACCGCCGGGAAGGCCGACGCTGTCGCCCGCAAGCCCGTCACGACGCACTGGCCGCTGGTCTGCGCGAAGCCCGGTGTGCCGGAGCGTGGGCTCGGGCCGGACTACCTCCGTCACGACGTGGGGCTCTCGCACCTCGTGCAGGCGCTCACGCGCAAGGGGTTCGTGGCCGTGTCCATCGACGTCGTCTCACCGGAGATCTGGTGGGGCGGCGAGACCGACCCCACCAAGGGCTACACGGATCTCGTCAGCGCGCATCTGCGACTGCTCGCCGACCTCAACAAGGGCGTCGACCACGGCCTGCGGATCCCCGGCGTCAAGGGGCGGATCGACACCTCGCGTGTGGGCCTTGTCGGGCACAGCCGGGGCGGCGGCTACGTGCTGTCGCCCAAGGCGGCCAAGCGCGCCGGGCTCTTCGGCGCCGTGGCCATCGAGCCCGCCGAGAACGCCGAGCCCGCGCCGCACAAGGTTCCGGTCCTCAACATCCGTGGCGCGTGCGACGAGGACGTACAGCCGGACGCCGGCCGCGCCACGATGAAGGCCCTCGCCAAGTCGGGCTCGACGAAGGTCGCCGCGGACGTCCTCCTGGCCGGCACCGGCCACCGGATGATCAACACCAACCTCGCCCCCACCGACAAGGGCGGCGGCATCGGCCCCTGCCGACCCGCGAAGGTCGCCGCACCGGCCGCGGCCCGCGCCCAGACCGCGCAGCTCACCGCGTCCTTCCTGTCCCAGGCCCTGCGCAAGGCCACCGCGTACCGCCTCCCCGCCCTCGACGGGCCCACCCCCAAGGGCGGCAACCTCCGCAAGGGCGGCCCGGCCGTCACCTTCCGTCCCGCACGCCAGGAGGCGTTCACCGATCCCCGCACCATCCGCGAGGTGTCGTCGGCCCAGCGGCTGCTGCCCGCCATCCCGAAGAGCCTGAAGGTCAACAAGCGCCCGGACGACGGAATCTGACCGAGCCGACCAGCGCTGCCGCGCCCGGCACGGTTCACGCGGCAGCGCGATCTCGGCTCCGTGGTGCGGCGGTTCCTGGTCGACCCACCACGTCGCCGCTGACGGCGTGGTCCTCCCGCGTCGGCGTGCGGCTGCCCGCCGCGTGGTCGGTGCGCAGGCCAGCATTTCGATGAGGGCTCAGGCGCCACGCGAGCCTGGTGAAGGGCGGGGCGCCGGATGCGGGCAGGGCGCGGCGTCGCGGCCCCGCTCCCCGGCCCTCGCCAGGTGCGTCGCCGCGCCCCCGGCCCGTCGGTACGCCGCCGGACCGACCGGAAGTCGGTCACCGGCTCCCAGAAGTACTCCTCGTCGGTCATCGGTCCGACCGCGGTGTCCGTCCCGTCGCCGCTGTCCATGACCAGTCCCGCCAAGCGGCCGGTGAGGCGCTCGCGCACGAAGTCGAACTGCTTGAGCAACGGGACCAGACGAGGCAGGGTCACATGGCACACCGGTGGTGATCGGGCCCTTCGCGGGGCGGTGTGCTGGTCCGTCACCCTGTCGCAGTCGGCGCCGCGACGCGTCCCCTTCTCTTCCGGCCCGCCCGCCGCCGTCCTCCCGCCTGCCCGCCGCCTCTTTCCGGCCCGCCCGCCGCGCGGACGCCGCGTCCTGGTGCAGCTAGGTGCACCACAGCTTGCTGCACGCGGCGCAGGTAGCGGGCCCCCTCGCAGGTGGGGCACCGTGAAGCACGTGCTTGCCGGGCGGTCGTGCGCCGTACCGCGGCTTCTCCCTCGCCCCGGAGGCCGGAGGTCCGCCCGGGTGATTCGTTGCCGACGCACAACTGCTGCGCTGAGTAGAACGAATTGAGGAACGATGCAGAGTCTTGACACGCTGGCCGAGGACCGACCCGAGTCCGTGGTCGAGCAGTTCTTACCTGGTGAGACGGGTGAGATGGATGAGACGGGTGAGATCGGTGGGCAGTACCGTGCGCACCTGGCCAGCACCCCCGGCGAACTCCTCACCGAGCTGCCCCTGACGGAGGCCGCGGCCCGCTCGGTGAACGCGGGACGCCTGATGACCCGCCACGTACTGAACGGCACCGACGACCGGCTGCTCGCCGTGGTCGGCCCGTGCTCGATCCACGACGTGAACGCCGGTCTGGCGTACGCCAAGTCCCTGGGCGAACTGGCCGCCGACCTCGCCGACGACGTGGCCGTCGTCATGCGCGTCTACGTGGAGAAGCCGCGCACCACGGTCGGCTGGACCGGCCTCCTCGCCGACCCGGCGCTCGACGGCAGCCTGGACATCGACCGGGGCCTGCGCACGGCCCGGGCCCTCATGCTGGAGATCGCCGAACTCGGCCTCGCCATCGCGACGGAGTGGCTGAGCCCGGCAGTCCCGGCGTATCTGGCGGACCTGATCTCCTGGGGAGCCATCGGCGCCCGGACGGTGGAGAGCCAGGTGCACCGGCAGCTGGCGAGCGGCCTCCCCATGCCCGTGGGCATGAAGAACGGCAGCACGGGATCGGTCGGTGTCGCCGTCGACGCCATCCGGTCCGCGGCCGCCCCGCACGCCTACCTCGGCCACGACCGGGACGGAAGGCCGGTCACGCTGCGCACGAGCGGGAACCCCGACTGCCATGTGGTGCTCCGGGGCGCGTCGGGCCGGCCCAACTACGGTGCGGAGAACGTGCGCGAGACGGCGCGGCTCCTCGCGGCGGCCGCCCTGCCGACCGGCCTGGTCATCGACGCGAGCCACGGCAACAGCGGCAAGGACCACGAGCAGCAGGCCGTGGTCGCCCGGGAGATCGCGGACCAGGTCGCGGCCGGCGACACGGACATCCGCGGCGTCATGCTGGAGGGCTTCCTGATCCCCGGACGCCAGGAACTCGGCCTCGGCGAGCCCGTGTTCGGCCAGAGCATCACCGACGCCTGCATGGGCTGGGACGCCACCGTGGACGTGCTCAAGGACCTCGCGGCCGCCACCCGCAGGCGCCGCGCCGTGACGGCCGCCGGGCGCTGAGCCCCTGCCGGACGCCGATCGCCGTCGGGGCGCCGCCCCCGGCCCTCATCACCGTATGCCCCGTACCGAGTCGCCTCGGTGCGCCCCCGTACCGAGTCGCCTCGGTGCGCCCCCGTACCGACGCGTCCCGGCACCCCCGTGCCGACTCATCACGTACGCCCGTGACGCGCCGGAAGGAACAGGAGAGCGAGCATGCTGGACATCCCCGCGCTGGGTCCGACCGGGCCCTACCGGACGCGGAACCGCACCACCGTGGCGGACGCTTCGGGCACCCCGGCCCTCGAACTGCCGTCGGTCCCTGGCCTGGTCGTCTCCCACTGGATCGACCAGCTGCGCGCAAGCGCGCCGCTCCCCGTCGCGGAGACCGCGGACGTGCTCAGGAAGGCGGCCGACGTCTTCGAGGCCCAGGAGGTCCTGGGCGACGACCTGGACGCGCATGAGCGGCGGGTTTCGGCGCTCACGGGCACTCCCGTCGCGGTCGTGCGCGAGTGCGACCGGCTCATCACCGAGACCCTGCGGGACGTGGGCCGGGCCCCGGCTTCGGCACGGCCCACGGGCTGCGCCCCGGTCGGCACCCCCGTGCGCGACGCGCCGTCGGCGGGCGCCGCGTGGTGCCGGACCGGGGACGTCTTCGCCGTGCACGCGGCGGGCAACAGCCCGGGCGTGCACGCCCTGTGGCTGGAGGCCCTCGCCCTCGGCTACCGGGTCGTCGTCCGCCCCTCCACCCGGGACCCGCTCACCCCGCTCCGCCTCGTCACCGCCCTGCGGCAGGCGGGACTGCCGACGACGCAGCTGGTCGTGGCGCCCTGCGACCACGCGACGGCGGACCTGATCATCGAGCGCGCGGACCGGGCCCTGGTGTACGGCGGTCAGGACGTCGTCGACAGGTACCGCAACCGCGCCGACGTCCGCCTCCAGGGCCCGGGCCGCTCGAAGCTGGTCGTGACCGCCGACGCGGACCGGCGCGCCGGGCTCGACCTGGCCCGCACGGGTGCCCTCTACCACGCGGGCACCGCCTGCACGGCGACCACGGGCGTCCTCGTCGAACAGGACCCGGCGGGCTTCGCCGCTGAACTCGCCGCCGCGCTGCGCGATGTGGCGCCGGCGCGGCCCCTGGACGACGAGGCGCTCCTGCCGTGCCTGCCGGAGGCCGACGCGCGGCGCCTCGTGACGGCGGTCCTGAACCGGGCGAAGGGCTCGACCGTGCACCTGCCGCCGCGGGTCGAACGGCTCGGCGGCACGGGCTCCCTGGCGACCGTGACGCCCGCGGTCGTCGAACTGGCCTCCCCGAAAGACCCCTTGCTGTCGTACGAGGTGCCCTTCCCGTGCGTATGGGTCGCCCCGTTCGAGCGCGGCGCCGTGGACGTCCTCGACGGCTCCCTGGTCCTTTCGCTGCACACCGGGGACGGGGGCCTGGTCGCGCGGGCCGCGGAGCTCACGGCGGTCGCCAACGTGTACTGGGGCAGGCCGACCTCCTGGGTCCATCCGGACGTACCGCACGACGGGTTCCTCGGGGAGTTCCTGATGCGCGCCAAGGGCCTGGCCCTTCCGGGCGAGACGCCGGACGAGATGTCGGGCGAGATGTCAGACCAGACGTCGGACGAGACAAGGAGTGGCAAGTGAAGATCAACTCCAGGAGTGACCTCGACTTCATGGAGCGGATACAGCAGGAGGTGGCCGCCCACCGCCGCGCCGCCCCCTCCGACGGCGCCTACTACGCGTCGAAGCTGGCCGACGTCTGGCACCGCGCGGAGCAGACCCCCGCCTACGCCCCGCTCGGCGCCTTCTCCACGCAGGCGTTCCTCGACCTGCCCGCGACCTCGAAGGACGACCTCAAGGCCCGTCCGCTCGACTATCTGCGAGTGCCGGTCGACGCGGGCCTGAAGTACTACCAGACCACCGGGACGACCGGGGTCCCGACGCCCACGCCGCGCACGGCCCGGGACATGATCGCCAACACCGTGTCCGTGGCCGAGGCCTGGCGCCCGCTCCTGGCCGACGGCGGTCATCGCGCCCTGATCCTGCTGCCGTCGGACATCGTGCCGGTGGCCGACCTGATGGTCGGCGTCTGCGAGTTCCTCGGCATTCCCCACGTCAAGGCCTACCCGTACACCACCGGGATCTCCGACTGGGACCGCATCGTCGGCCTGTGGGAGGTCTTCCGGCCGACCGTCCTCTTCGTGGCGCCCGGTGTGCTCCTGGAGTTCTCCCAGGTCGTCAAGAGGCGCGGCCTGATCGACCGGTTGAGCCGGTCGGTCGAGCTCCTCATGCTGCTGGGCGAGGTGAGCACCCCCGAGCTGCGGGCCATGGCGGGCCAGTGGTGGGGCGCGCGGGCCTACGACGCGAGCTACGGCAGCACCGAGAGCGGCACGCTCGCCGCATGCTGCGCGCAGGACCGGCTGCATCTGCTGCGCGGGGCCAACTACTTCGAGATCGCGGACGGGAACGGCATCGCGCCCGCCGAGGCCGGACGCGAAGGACGGCTCGTCGTCACCCCGCTCAACAACGACGCCCGCCCCCTCCTCCGCCTCGACATGGGCGACGAGGTGTCGGTGACCGACGGCTGCCCCTGCGGCGAGGACGTCCCGGTCGTGACGGTCCACGGCCGGGGCAGCGACGGGACGGAGATCAAGGGCAGCCGCGTGCGCACCCGCGACCTCGAAGGCATCGTCTACGCGGGCCGCGACGTCATGGGCTATCTGATCGAGGTCGACGAGGCCGGCACCTGGGCCAGGCTCCTGCTCGAACGCGACCCGGGCGCCGACCGCGAGGCCGAGCCCGCGAAGAACGACCTGGTCCAGCGGCGTACGGACGAGCGCTTCGGCTTCCGCTGGGACGAGGTCCGGTTCGTCAACCGGCTGCCCGCGACGACCAAGAGCGGCGGCTCCCAGAAGAGCTGGAAGCGCTCCAACTTCCGTGTCGTCGGCGAGGTGGTGCCGGCATGACGTACGACACCTTGCGCGGGTCGTCCGGGGTCGTCTCCGGGGACTCCGACCTGTGGTGCACCTACGCGGCCGTGCGGACCCTCGCCTGGCTCGACCGCGTCGGCGATCTGCCCGCGCCCGGGACCGTCGCCGGTTTCCTCGCGTCCCGGCAGAACTCCGACGGCGGCTTCGCCTGGTCGGCCGGGATGAGCTCCGACGCCTGGGCCACCTACTACTGCACCCAGGCCATGGCCGATCTGCCCGCGGGCAGCCGGGGCACGGTCGGCGGGCCGAGTTCGGCGTGGGTGTGGAGCGCCGCCCACGCGGACGGCGGCTTCGCCATGACGCCCGGTCAGGCGTCGGACGTGTGGGCCACCTACTACGCCGTACGCACCCTGGTGGAGATCTACGACGAGCGCCCGCCGGAAGGGCTGCACGACTGGCTCGCGGCGCTCCAGGCCAAGGACGGCGGCCTCGCCTGGAGCCCGGCGCACGCGAAGGACGGCGCGTCCGACGTGCGGGCCTGCTACTACGCCATCACCGCCTGGAGCGCCGCCACCGGCGGACGGGGTCCGCTGCCGTGGGACCGCGAGCGGCTCACGCGCTGGCTGACGGGCCGGCAGAGCGCGGCGGGCGGCTTCACCTTCCAGGCGGGCGACGGGACGGACTGCCTGTGGGCGACGTTCCGGGCCACCAGTGCCCTGCGCCGTCTCGGCGAGGCGCCGCGGGACCGCGAGGCGTGTGTCGCCTGGATCCGGGGCCGGCTGCTCCCTGACGGGTCGTTCACCCGGTGGCCCGGCTATCCCGTGCCGGACGTGTGGGCCGCGTTCTGCGGGGTGGGGGCGCTCAGGGAACTCGGCGCCGACCTGACGGACATCTCCGACCGCGTGGTCGAGGCGGTCCTGTCCTTCCGTACCGGGCAGGGCGGGTTCACCTATCGCGCTCCCGAGCTCGCGTCGGACGTGCTCACCACCTCCGCCCACCTGCTGGCCCGCCGCTTCTCGGACGCCGGGGAGCGGGACGCGCTGCGGTGGATGGAGAGCTGCATGATGCCGAACGAGGACGGCATCATGTATATGCCCGGGCGGGGCAGTGAGGTGCGGTGCACCCTGTGGGCCCTGTCGGCGGGGGCGTTCGAGGAGGACGCCCCGGCCCGTGCCAGGATCGCGGACTGGCTCGCCGGTGCCATCCAGAACCCCGACGGCGGCTTCGGATACTGGGAGGGCCGCGCGTCGGACATGGTGTCGACGTGCGCGGCCGCGGAGATCCTCCACCGGTCCGGCGGGCAGGCCGTCGCCGCTCCCCTGCGCGGCGTCGCCGCGTACGTGGCGACCTGCGAGACAGCGCCCGGCCAGTACGCCAACGTACCCGGCGGCAGGCCCACGCTGCGGGCCACCCTGCAGGGCCTGCGGGCGCTCGACCGGGCGGCCGGGGCCGACGGCGCGCAGGTCACGGGCGCCCACGGTCGCGACACACACGTCCGCGACGCGCTCGCCCGACACCGGGTCCGCGGCGGCGGCTTCGCGAGCGAGGGCAACCGGGTCCCCGATCTGCTCAGCACCTACGAAGCCGTCCTCGCCGCGGACGCGTTCGGCCTCGACTGGGACGCCGGTCATCTGACGAAGTTCCTGGACAGCGTGCGCACGGCGGACTCCGGGTTCGCCTGGACCCCCCTGATGCGCGCGAGCGGCGGCCCGCTCGCCGACTGCCTGGGGCGCCGCCTGGAGCTGCGCCTCGCGCCTGAACAGCACGCCCTGCCGCCGCTGGCCCTCTCGTGAAGACACGCACTCATGAAGGCAGGCACTCATGAAGGGCCGGACTCGTGAAAGGCACGGACTCGTGAAAGGCACGGAATCTTGCCGACCGTCGATGTGACCAGCACCCCGCTCACCCCCTCCGCACGGCTCAAGGCCGCGCTGCGCCTCACCCGTTGGCTGGCCACGCACGGCTCGAACGCCGCGCACGTCGTCGTCTCCTTCCGCACCGCGGAGCCCATGACGTACTTCGCCGGCGGGATGCCGCTGACGACGTACGCGGAGGGCGCGGCCGAGGACAAGCGCGCCCGGTGGGCGTCCGTCGTGTGCCATGTCCACCCCGACCGCGACCACGCGTACCGGGCGGAGCTCGCCGAGGAGATCAGGGCGGCGCTCGGCCTCGACGCGGACGCCACCCACCTGATGGTCCGGTTCGAGGCCACGCGTCCCGACCGCGTCGCGTACCTGGAGTCGGGGTCGATGACGAGCGGCGGCCCGCCACCGGCCGGCCGCAGCCAGGAGAGCGGCCCGCAGCCGGTCGCCCGCAGCCATGAGAAAGGTTCCCGCCATGCACACCACTGACCGCGCCGAGATCAGCACCCGCGTCCTGGCCGTCCTCGAGAAGCGCTTCGGCGCCGCCGCCCGCTCGCTGGCGCCGGACGCGGAGCTGACCGACGCGCTGCCGGGCTTCGACAGCCTCGCGGCACTCGAGTACGTCACCGCCGTGGAGGGCGAGTTCGGCATCGAGGTCGACTTCGTCGGCGACGACGTCCGCTACTGGTTCAGCACGCTCGACCGGACCGCCGAGTACGTGCGCGAGCGCGTCGAGGACCAGACGGCATGACGCGCACGGCGGCTCGTACGCGGGAGTCCCCGGCGGAGGGATCCGGCGAGGTGCCCTTCGACACGTCCGGCAGCACCGGGGCCGCGCGCCGCTGGTACCGCCTCCCGCGCCAGATGGAGCGCGAGGTGGAGCTGATCGGCACGCACCTCGTCGGACCCGTCGACCACGTGGTCAACTACGCCCCGCCGCGGCATCTGTTCGGCGCCCTGTTCGGCCAGTGGCTGCCGCGCCTGGCGGACGTCCGCGTCCACCAGGCGTGGGCGGACCCGTTCGCGGCCCTGCCGGTCGCCCCCGGCGAGCGGGTCCTGGTCGTGTGCGTCCCGATGGCCTGGGACCTGCTGCGCCGCTCCCTGCCCGTGCTGGAACGCGCGCGCTCGGTCGTCGCCCTGCACAGCTCGGCGGCCCCGCCGCCCAGCGCCCGCGCACTCGTCGCCCGGGCCGCACCGCTGCTGCGGGCGCACGAGATCCTGGGGTCGACGGAGACCGGGGGCATCGCCCACCGCCCGCTGGCCCCCGAGGAGAGCGGCGCGGGCCCGTGGCGGGCCTTCCCCGACGTGACCTTCATACGTGACGTACGTGACGCACGTGGCGTACGTGACGTACAGGGCGGTCGCGGTGTGAGGGACGGCCGTGACGCCGACGCACCGGCAGGGCGGACGGAGGAACTGGTCGTCCGCAGCCCGCGCCTGGCCCGGCCCGAGAGCGGGCGGCGCCCGCCCGCCCAGTGGGCCACCGGCGACCTGGTGGAGTTCACCGGCCCCGGCGCGTTCCGGCTCGTCGGGCGCAGCAGCTCCCTGATCAAGGTGAACGGGATCAAGCTGCATCTCACCCGGGTCGACGAGCGGCTCACCACCCGCCTGCCGCACGCCGAGTGCGTCGCCCTTCCCCTGCCCGCCGACCCGCTCACCGGAGAGGGCTACGCGGTCTTCTGGGCCGGCCGCGGCAGCGGAGTGGGCCTGGCCGACGTCCGGGCGGCGCTGCGGGACTTCCCGAGCCCGTCGCGGACGGTGGAGCTGGCCGCCATCCCGCGGACCGCCACCGGCAAGCCCGACCGGGCAGCCCTTCTGACCGCTCTGACCTCTCTGACTGCTCTGACCTCTCTGACTGCTCCGAGGAACTGATGGTGTCCAGGTTGATCGTGGTGACCGGCGCGAGCGCCGGCATCGGCAAGGCCACGGCGGAGCGGTTCGCCGCGAACGGGGACAGGGTGCTGCTCGTCGCCCGCGGGAAGGACCGGCTCGCCCGGGCTGTTGAGGAGATCCGCGCGGGCGTGCCGGGAGCGGACGTCGAGCCGCTCGCCCTCGACATGGCCGACGCCGGTGCGGCGGAGCTCCTGACGGACCACGTCAGGTCGACCGGGCTCCCCGTCAGCGGCCTGGTGTGCTGTGCGGGCTCGGTCCCGCCGCCCGGAGGCCAGGACCTCACCTCGGTCCTGACGGAGTGGCAGGACGCGTACCGGTCGAACGTCCTGACCGCGGTCGTCGCCGTGGAGGGCCTGGTCCCGCTCATGGCCGACGGCGGCAGCATCGTGCTCCACAGCTCCATCGCCGCCTACCGGGGGTCGTCCGGTGGGACGGGCGGGTACGGCGCCGCGAAGGCGGCCCTCCACGCGTACGTCCACGCCCTGGCGGCGCGCCTCGGCCCGCGCGGCATCAGCGCCAACGCGATCGCGCCGGGCTATATCGCGGGCACCGACCTGTTCGGCGACACCATGTCCGCCGCTCGGGAGGCCCTGCTCGTCCGGCAGACCGCCCTGCGCCGCGCGGGCGACCCGGCGGACGTCGCGGAGCTCGCCCTCTACCTGTGCTCGGGGCCGGGTGGCTATGTCACCTCGCAGATCCTCCAGATCAACGGCGGCTCGTACCACGGCGTCTGACGACGTCCGCCCCTCCGCCCCCTCTTCCCTTCCCCGCCTCCCCCGATCGAGAAAGAACGGTGACACGCCATGAACGCCCGCGAACAGGCCGACGCGCACGTCCGAGCCATGATGCGCTGGCACTTCGACCCGGCCACGGGCTCCCGCTACTGGCTTGACCGGCGCGACCGGCTCGGCTTCGACCCGGTCGACGAGGTGCGGTGCGTCGACGACCTCCTGAAGTTCCCCAACCTGGTGGACGAGCTCCGGGACGTGCCGGTCGAGGACCTGATCCCGCGCGGCCTGGACGCGACGGAGAAGGTGTTCGCCGTGTACGAGAGCGGCGGCACCACGGGCGCCCCCAAGCGCTTCGTGATGTTCGAGAACTGGTTCGACCAGTACATGGCGTGGGAGAACTCCCACTACACCGACGACGGCCAGGGACACGCCCTGGCCGTGGCGCCCAGCGGCCCCCACATGCTCGGCGAGTACTCGAACCGGCTCGCGCGGGCCAGGGGCGGCATCCGGTTCTCCGTGGACCTGGACCCGCGCTGGGTGAAGCGGCTCATCGCCGCCGGTGACACCGCCGGTGCCGGCGCCTATGTCGAGCACCTCGTCGACCAGGCCGAACTGGTCCTGCAGTCACAGGACATCGCGTTCCTCATCACGACGCCGCCGCTCCTGGCCAAGCTCGCCGACCGGCCGTCGGTCCGCGCGCTGATCCAGGAGAAGGTGCGCCTGGTGATCTGGACCGGGGCGCACATGGACCCCGACACCCTGGACTACCTGGCCACGGAGTTCTTCCCCAAGACGCGGTTCCGGGGCTCGTACGGCAGCACGTCGGTCCTCAGCGGCACGGTCCAGCGCGCGGACGCCGACGCGACGGGCGACGCGGTCTTCGACTCGTACGCCCCCTACGTCTTCTACCGCGTGGTCGACCCCGCGTCCGGTCAGCCGGTCGCGTTCGGGTCGGAAGGGGCCGTGGTCATGAACTACCTCACCAAGTACGGCCTCGTGCCCAACAGCCTCGAACGCGACCTGGCCACGCGCGTGCCCAGCCCCACGGGCGTCGGCGACTCCCTGCGGAACATCCATCCCGTCGCCGAGGTGGACGGCCAGAAGATGATCGAAGGCGTCTACTGACCCATGTCCGCCGCCTCGCATCTCGAACTCGAACTCGAACTCGACGGAACCGGCCTCTCGCCCCGCGCGGTCGCCGCGGCCGCGCGCCGCGACGGCCACGCCACCCGGGTGACGCTCGGCCCCGCCGCCGTCAAACAAATGCACGCCTCCGTGGACCTCAAGGAGACGCTGCTCGCCCAGGAAGTTCCCATCTACGCCGTGACCACGGGCTTCGGCGACAGCTGCGTCCGGCAGATCTCGCCGGACAAGGCACACGCGCTCCAGCGCAACCTGGTGCTCTACCACCTGAACGGCGTGGGCCCGGCCGCCGTGCCGGCGGTCGCCAGGGCCACCATGCTCATCCGGGCCAACGCGCTGGCCAAGGGGGTCTCGGCGATCCGGCCGGAGGCGGTGTCGACGCTCCTTGAGTGCCTGGGCCGGGACATCCTGCCGTTGATCCCCGAGCGCGGTTCGCTCGGCGCAAGCGGCGATCTGGTGCCGCTGTGCTATCTGGCGGCGGCGCTGATCGGCGAGGGGCAGGTGCTGCACCGCGGCCGCGTGCGCCCGGCGCGCGACGCCCTGCGCGACGAGGGCATCGAGCCGCTGCGGCTCGCGCCCAAGGAGGGCATCGCGCTGATCAACGGCACCTCCTTCGCGGCCGCGTACGCGGTCCTCGCCGCGTGGGACGCGCGGGAGCTGGCCTTCGTCGCCGAGCTCGCGACGGCCATGACGCTGGAGGCGCTGCAGGGCAACGCGTCCGCCCTGCACCCCTTCGTCCACGCGCACAAACAGCACCCCGGCCAGGTCGCCTCCGCGCGGACCATCCGGACGCTGCTGACGGGGTCGCGGCTCGCCACGTCCTTCGACGACATCCTGGTGCGCCGCGAGAAGCTGGCCGGGCGGAGCTACCTCCAGCTGAACGAGCGGATCCAGGACAAGTACTCGGTGCGCTGCGCCCCGCAGATCGTCGGCATCGTCCACGACACGCTCGACTGGACGGAGCGCTGGCTCACCACCGAGATCAACTCCGCCACCGACAACCCCCTGTTCGACGTCGACGCGTCCGGGCTCCACCTCGGCGGGAACTTCTACGCGGGCCATGTCGGGCAGTCCATGGACAGCCTGAAGACCGCGGTGGCGGGCCTTGCCAATCTGCTCGACCGTCAGCTGGCGCTCGTCGTGGACGAGAAGTTCAACGAGGGCCTGCCGCCCAATCTGGTCGTCGGGCGCCGCCCCGACGACCCCGAGGCGGGCCTGCACCACGGGTTCAAGGGGATGCAGATCGCGGCATCCGCCGTCACCGCCGAAGCCCTCAAACAGACCGGTCCTGTCTCGGTGTTCTCGCGCTCCACGGAGGCGCACAACCAGGACATCGTCAGCATGGGCACCATCTCGGCCCGTGACGCGCGCACCGTCAACGGCCTGGTGCGCGAGGTGGCGGCCATCCATCTGCTGGCTCTCGCCCAGGCGATCGAGCTGCGGGGCGTCGACCTCGCGGCACCCGCCGTCCAGGCCGTGCACGGGCTCATCCGGGAGCACAGCGCGTTCGTCAGCCGTGACCGGCGCCTCGACCAGGACATCGAAGCGGTGACCGGCCTCATCGAGACGGGTGCGCTGCGGCGCGCCGCGGGGCTCGGTGACGAGGACTTCGCCGCGGGCCGGGACCTGGCCCCCACCACCACAGCAACAGCGTCGCGATGAGCGTGTCGCGCCGCGGATCCAAGGAGGTTCACCCCATGTCCGACAGGAACATGCCCGACAGGAACATGTCCGACAGCACCACGCCCGCCCAGAAGGCACCCGGCAGGAAGCTCCCCGGCAGGAAGGCGTGCGCCGTGCTCGGTGTCGCCGCGAGCGGGCTGCTCGCCCTCGGCATCTCCGCCGTGGTCGCCGCGCCCGCGCAGGCCACGTCCGACGAGGTCATCGACCTGGCCGTGGGCAACAACGGGGTCGTGCACACCGATGTCGGCGCCCCCGGGCTCAGCGTCGGTGACGAGTTCGTGTACGCGGACAAGCTGTCCCAGGGCGGTCGGCAGATCGGCAAGGACGGCAGTTCCTGCCAGGTGACGGAGCTGGAGGGCGCAAAGATCACCACCAGCTGCGTGCTGTCGATCCAGCTGCCGAAGGGTCAGATCACCGCGCAGTCCCTGTGGGTGAAGGGCAGCGACACGGTGCGGATGGCCGTCACCGGCGGCACCGGCGCCTACCGCGGCGCCACCGGCGAGGTGACGTGCAACGACATCCAGACCCCGAAGGAGACGTACCACATCTCGCTGGACAGGTGAGCGAGCACGCGGGACACACGGAAAGAGGATCACCATGCCCAGCACTCTCGCCCTGTCGCTGCCCGCGAAGGGGGCGCCGTTCGCCCTGACCACCATCGAGCGGCGGGCCCTGCGCGCCGACGACGTCCGGATCGACATCGCGTACACCGGAATCTGCCACACCGACCTGCACGTCGGCCATGACGACTGGGGCGGGACGTCCTTCCCCCTCGTCCCCGGTCACGAGATCACCGGGGTGGTCGCCGAAGTCGGCGACGCCGTCACCGGGTTCGCCGTCGGGGACCGGGTGGGCGTGGGCTTCATCGTCAACTCCTGCGGACAGTGCGCCCCTTGTGCGGCGGGCGAGGAGCAGTACTGCGTCGAGGGGTTCGTCAAGACGTACTCCGCCCGTGACCATGACGGGACGGTGACGCTGGGCGGCTACAGCCGGTCCATCGTCGTCGCGGAGCGGTTCGTCCTGCGTGTCCCCGACGCGCTCGCGCTCGACAGCGCGGCCCCGCTGCTGTGCGCGGGCGTCACCGTCTACTCACCCCTGCGCAAGTGGCAGGCGGGGCCCGGCGTGCGCGTCGGCGTGCTCGGCATGGGCGGGCTCGGGCACCTCGGCGTGAAGATCGCCGCGGCCATGGGTGCCGAGGTCACCGTCCTCGGCCGGTCCCCCGGCAAGAGGGCCGACGCCCTGCGCTTCGGTGCCGGACGCTTCGTGGACACCCGGGACCAGGCGGAACTCGCCGGTCTCGCCGGTCACTTCGACCTGCTCCTCGCCACGGTCCCTGCCCTCCTCGACGTGGACGCCCATCTGGGCCTGCTCGGTCTGGACGGCGCCCTCGTGCATGTGAGCGCGCCGGGTGAGCCCGTCGCCTCGTACAACGTGTTCTCCCTGTTGACCGCCCGCCGCAGCATCGCCGGGTCCTCCATCGGGGGCATCCGGGAGACCCAGGACATGCTCGACTTCTGCGCGCGGCACGCCATCGCGCCGGAGATCGAGAGGATCCCCGCGGAGCGGGTCCCCGAGGCCTGGGAGAACCTGTCGGGCGTCCGCTACCGCTACGTCATCGACATCGCCACGCTCGGCGAGCGCTGACCACTGACCGCCGGCCACTGACCGCTGACCGCGCCGCGGCCGGTCGGGCGGCCCCCGCCCCGCGCATCCGCACTTCCCCACTCTGGACACAGCAGTAACGGAGGCACATGCCATGTCAGTCCAGCGCGTTCCCGTGCTCGTCGTCGGCGGCGCCTACACCGGGCTCACCACGGCGTTGAGCCTCGCCGCACGCGGTGTGCGCCCTCTCGTGGTGGAACGACGGCCCACCGTCTCCACGCTGCCGAAGGCGTGGGGGCTCAACACCCGCTCCCAGGAGCTGCTCAACACCCTGCCCGGTGTGGCGCGGCGGATCCGCACCGCCCTCGCGGACACGCAGTGGCCCCGCATCAGCCACGGCACCTCCCTGTCCGACCCAGGACGGCGCTTCCTCGACCCGCTGGCCGGGCTGCCCGACCCGGGAGAGCTCTCGTCGGTGCCGCCGCTGGCCTGGATATCCCAGGCCCAGGTCGAGGACATCCTGCGGACGAGCGCCGAGGAGGCCGGCGCGGACGTGCGCCTCGGCACCGAGCTGGTCTCCTTCGTCCAGGACGACGAGAAGGTCACCGCGACGCTGCGGGAGGTGGCCACCGGCAGCACGTACGTGGTCGAGGCGGACTACATGGTGGCGGCCGACGGGAACACGAGCCCGATCCGCGACCGGCTCGGCATCGCCGTCGAGGGCAGCGGAACCATCGGCCACATGTACATCCTCACCTTCGAGGCCGATCTGACGCGGTACGTGGAGAAGGGCGCGGTCGAGGTCATCGGGATGCCCGGCAGCGGGTCCAGCTTCATCCTGGACGGCTCCGAGCGGCACACCCTGTGGGTCGACTACTTCCCCGAACGGGGCGAGACGCCGGAGGACTTCACCGAGGCGCGCTGCCTGGAGCGGATCCGCCGCGCGATCGACGACCCCGGGATCGACGTCACCTTCGTCAACGCCCGCTTCTTCCCCATCAACCACAAGCTGGCCGAGCGGTTCCGCGAGGGCCGGGTCTTCCTTGCGGGCGACGCCGCGCACGCGTGCCCGCCCAACGGCGGGCAGGGCGGCAACCTCGCCATCCAGGACGCCTACGACCTGTCCTGGCGGCTCGCGCTCGTCCTCACCGGCCAGGCGGGCCCCGGCCTGCTCGACACGTACGAGACCGAGCGGCGGCCCATGGTCACCATCACGCTGGAGCGCGAGGTCGAACTGGCGAAGATCTCCGAGGGCCGGGTGCCCGCCAGCTACAACCCGTCCGACCCCGACGCCCCGATCCCCATGCCCAAGGAGTATCTGGGCTTCCGGTACCACTCCGCCGCGGTCCGCACCGAGGCCGACGACGACGGCAGCCTCCAGGAGGATCCGTGGCACCCCACCGGGCGCCCCGGGGGACGGGCGCCGCACGTCGTCCTCACCGACGGCCCGCGGGAGTTCTCCACCCACGACCTGTTCGGCCGCGGTTTCGTGCTCCTCGCCGGGGACGAGGCCGCGTCGTGGGTGGCCGCCGCCGAGAAGGTCGCGCGCGCTCTCGGGGTCACGCTCGCCACGCACCGGCTCGGCGACCGCTTCACCGACAGGGACAACGCCTGGTGCGCACGCTACGGGGTGGCGCCGACCGGTGCCGCCCTCGTCCGCCCCGATGCCGTCGTGGCCTGGCGCGGCAAGGACGCCGCCGACGATCCGGAGGGTGAGCTCACGGCGGCGCTCACCGCGATCCTCGGGCGCTGACCGGAGCGTTGGGGCCCCCCCCCCGCGACACCGGGGGGGCGGCGC